>JAHWKS010000323.1 GCA_019347795.1 Planctomycetota bacterium
GAAGGACCAGACAGACCTTGATTCACTGACTCCTGACTCCCGACTCCTGACTCCTCTCGTTCAGGGTCAGGAGTCACGAGGCGGTGTGAAGGACCAGACAGACCTTGATTCACTGACTCCTGACTCCCGACTCCTGACTCCTGTCGTCAAGATCCTCGACTTCGGCCTGGCCCGCTTCGCGGCGGAGGCCCTCAACCAGGATACGTCATCCGCCGGGCCGGCGGAGCCGCGGCTCACTTCCTGGGGCGCGACGATGGGGACGCCCGACTACATCGCTCCCGAGCAGTCGCAAAGCGCCCGCGACGCCGACATCCGCTCGGATATTACAGTCTCGGCTGCACGCTCTATTTCCTTCTTGCCGGGCGGCCGCCGTTTCCCGAGGGCGCGCCGGAAGACAAGCTCCGCGCGCACTCCGCCGCCGCGCCGCAGCCGCTCTCGGAGCTGCGCGACGACCTTCCGGCGGGACTGGAGATCGTCGTCCGGCAGATGATGGCGAAAGATCCCGACGATCGCTACCAACAACCGGCCGAAGTCGCCGCCGCGCTCGCGCCGTCTACGCGAGCGGCCGCTCAATCGACCAGGGAAACCGTCACTCCACAATCGCGACCCGTGCCTGCTCGCCGCCGCCGCCGGCCGATTGTGCTTGCGCTCCTCGCCGCCGCGTTGACGCTGTTTCTCGGCGCTGTGTTCTACGTCAACCTCGGAGAGACGACCGTCAAGTTTGAAGTCAACGATCCGTCGCTGGCCGTCAAGTTCGGCGAAGGCGAGATCACCATCGACAACGACGGTCAGCCGATCCGCATCACACCGGGAAGGAAGCATTCCTTCACCATTTCCCATAACGGCGTGGAGGCGCTGGCGACCTCATTCACGCTGCGCAAAGGGGAAGACGTGGTGCTGGCTGTTTCGATCGAAGAGGGCCGCATCGCCGTCGTTCCACGCGGCGACGATGCACAGCTCGATTTCGGACGTGACGGCGATATCCGGCGAGAGAGTGCCCGGCCACAGGGCGTTTTCGAGCATGAGCAGCAGATACTGGAGGCGGTCGCAACCTTTCAGGGCGAACATGCCGACGACAAGCATTCAATCATGGCCATGACGCTCTCGGCGGATCGGCGGACGATCGCCACTCGTCACACCACCGGGGTTGTCGCAGTGTGGGACGTTCCGCAGCGGCGCGAAAGGGCATCCTGGAAGCTCGATCCGACGCGTGGTCGCCGCTTAGGCTTAAGCGGCGGCATCGCTCTGTCGGCGGAAGGCGCGTGGCTTGCAGTGGCGGGCGATCGGAGCGTCAGTCTTCACAAGGCCCTCACCGGGCGCCTCGCGCACCAATTCGAGACCCCACCAGGACTGTCGCTTTCAGTGTCGTTCTCGCCGGACGGGAGGATTTTGGCCGGCGGTAGCGTCGGCGGGGATCCATTCGGGGAAGAATTCGGCCGAAGATTCTTCTTGAAACTTTGGGGGGGCGGCAAGGAACCTGTCGAGTTTGAGCTTCCCGACATATTGGCCGCCGCGCCGGAAGACGAGCGACGAATCATTGTCAGAGACATGGCCTTTTCCCCTGATGGGAAACACTTCATTGTCGCCGGCAGCGTTCAACGAGTCGTGAGGCCGAACGAGGCGGGCAAAGGATGGCTCATTGCTTGGGACACGTCCACGAGGCGCGTGCTGCGGCGACTGCCCGACAGCGATCCCCCCGCGACGGACGTCGCCTTTACCGCCGATGGACAATACCTGCTCACGTGCCATGGCGGCGGTCTCGAAGAACAGAGTTTGTTCCGCGTACGGCGCGTCGGAACCGGAGAAGTCGTCCGCACGTTCGGCGGGAAGGCGGAGAGAATTGGATCGCTGGATGTTTCGCCGGACGACCGGTTCGCTGTCACTGTTAGCCATCAGGGCGCCGCCCGTCTTTGGCGAATAGCGACCGGAGAAGAACTTGCCCATTTCAAGCCTCCGTCGCGGAGGCGACTCCGGCAAAGCGACGAACGACTCTCGTTCCCCGTAGGCGCGGCCTTCCTAGACGACAGTTCATTCGTCATTGCCAACACCGACAGCCTTGCCGTCTGGCGCCTTCGCGAAGAATCCCCGGCGACAGAGGCCAGCAAAAAGCCGCACGCCCCAATCCTCGTCCCTACGGCGGACGTTCCCACTCTCGAGCCGAAGGAGACTCTGCGGGGCGAGCGATCCGGCGGTGTCGATCTGCTCGGCGGCGGAGTTACCGGCTTTGCGATTACGGCAGACCGGCGGACGGCGTTTGTCGGGCACGCCGGCGGCGGGGTCGCGGTTGTGGATTTGAGCGAGAAGCGGCAAATCGCATCCTTGAAAATGGGGGTCGCGGCGCCGACGCTGGCAGCTTCGGCCGACGGCCGGTGGGTGGCGGCGGGGAACTCGCAGGGGAATATCCGGATCTGGAGCGTGGCCGAGCAAGAACCGGTGCTCACGGTCGAGGAGTACGACGGGAACATTCGCAGCCTCGCGCTCTCCGCGGACGGGCAGGTGCTCATCTCCGGCGCCATGCAAAACCCGGGAAGCCGCAAAGGCGAGCGGCGCTTCACGCCGGCCGAGCCGCTGGCGGTGTGGAAGGTGGGCAAGCCGGACGCGGCGGCGATTGCCGAGCTTCCCGCGACGGTGCAGCGGCCGCCGGAGAATATTCGCATCGATGTGGACGCGGTGCGGTACTCGCCCACCGGCCGCTTCCTCGCGGTAGCCGGCAACAACTGGCGGTATGGGGAGAAGGATGAGTTGGCCGAGATCGAGGATTTCCTCTACCTCTGGGACCTCAAGGCGAGCCGCTCGCCGCGTCGGCTTGAGCGGGTCAAGACGCATGCCACGACTCTCGCCTTTACGCCCGATGAGATTCGGTTTATCACCGGCCACGCCGGCGACGACGTGGAAAGCTGCGTGCTGCGGATCTGGGACATCGACTCCGGCCGCGTCGTCGCGGAGATGCGGGGACACGCGGCGCCAATCATTTCGGTGGACGTCTCGCCCGATGGAAAACTGGCGGCGTCGGTTGATAGCGGAGGCGAAGTGCGCGTGTGGCGCTTCGCTGATATGCGAGAGATCGCTCGTCTTGCCTCACAAGATCCCTCGCGCCGCGAGCGGTCGCATGCGGCGTTTCTCGCCGACAGTCGCACACTCCTGACGGCCGGCGCCGAAGGGGTCAAGCTGTGGAGCTTGCCCGAGGAGGGGACTGAGGAATCGCAAGCGAAGTCGGATGATGCGAAGCTGTCCGCCTTGGACGAATTGGTCCAGCTCGCTGAAGTAAACCTCGCCCGCATGGAGCAACTGTTCCTCGCGGGAGTCGCTTCCAGCACGAGCGTACTTGACGCGAAAGTCGAGCTGCTGGAAGCGAAGATGCGCCGCGCGGAGAAACAAGGGGACCAGGCCGAGTTGGTCAACGTGCTGGAGCGGCTGGTCGCGATCCGCGAAGAGCACGTGGTTCGCATCCGTGACGCGGTCCAGCAGGGCGCCGCGTCTCAAATCGCTCATCACCAGGCTCAAAAGGCGCTTCTTGAAGCAAAGCTCCGCTTGAGCGAAGAGCGGTCCCGGCTGAAAGCAAACGACTAGCGGCTTTCCCGATTCGCCACTCGCCATTCGCTACTCGCCCCACTGCTACGCCTGCGCCTTCAGCTCGGCCAGGTGCTGGGCCGTCCCCACGAGCCGGTCCCAATTCTCGTGGATGTAGTCGGGCGGGCCGCCGACCTGGGCCACCACGGTGGCAACCAGCTCCGTGGGGACCATCTCGATCGCGTCCCAGGGGCAGACGAGCAACTCGTACGGATTGGACGCCTTGCCGGGGATGTGGACGCAGACCTCGCAGCCCACGCACCGCTCCAGGTCGATCTCGCACCACTGCTCGGTCCCCTTGATCACGCCGCGATCCATCCGCTTCAGCTCGATGCAGTCCACCGGGCAGACCTCCAGGCACGACTCGCAGCCGGTGCAGTTGTCGGCATTGATCACCGCCAGTTCTTTGGGAAGCTTTTTGCGCGGGCCTTGCTTGGCCATGAACAAACCTCAATCGGATAGCAGATATTTTTCAAAGTCGTCGTCCACCAACCCGAAGCGTCAGCGAGGAAGGATCCACAGTAAAAAGTCCTCACGGACGCTTCGGGTTAATATCGGCGACGGGGGCTGTTCAATTATAGACCGCTGCGAAAAATGCGGAAACGGGTGTTTTCTCTCGCCCGCGGCGCGCCGCGCGGTATAATCCTCTCGGATTTCGCGGCGAAGGCGGCTTCTCTTCTCCAGCGGCGGCTCTATGAAGATCGTCATCCTGGGCACGGCGGGATATCATCCCAACGAGCATCGGCACACGTCGTGCCTGGTCCTGCCGGAGTTGGGGCTGGCCTTCGACGCCGGCACGTCGCTATTCCGCATCGCGCCGCATCTGCGCACGCGGACGCTCGACATCCTGATCTCGCACGCGCACCTGGATCACGTGGTGGGGCTGACGTTCCTTCTGGACGTGCTCTACCAGAAGAAGCTGGATCGCGTGCGCGTGCACGCCGAGGGGGCCAAGCTGGAGGCGATCGCGGGGCATCTCTTCTGCGAGCACCTGTTTCCCGTCGGTCCGCCGTTCGAGCTGATCCCGCTCGATACGACGATCGAAACCGCAGGCGGCGGCCGCGTCTCGCACTTCCCCTTGCAGCATCCCGGCGGCGCCGTCGGTTACCGCCTCGACCTGCCGGACCGCTCGATGGCCTACGTGAGCGATACCACCGCCCGGCTCGACGCCCCCTATCTTGAAAAGATTCGCGGCGTGGATTTGCTCATCCACGAGTGCAACTTCCGCGACGGCCTGGAGGAGATCGCGGAGATGACCGGCCATAGCTGCACGACGCCCGTCGCCCAGACGGCGAAGGCGGCCGAAGTCGGGCGGCTGGTGCTGACGCACTTCAACCCCCTCGACACGACCGACGATCCGGCGGGGCTGGACGTCGCCCGAGCGATCTTCCCCAACACCGAGCTGGCGACGGACGGGCTCGAAATTGAGTTTTGATTGTGCCTTGGCAGGATCCCAATTTCACCGGCGGGCTCGCCCGGCTCGCCCCGCCGGGACAATGACTGGCCCGCTACATCGTTACGCTTCCTCGTTTTCGGCTTCGCGCTCGATCATGCGGCCCAACCACCAGCCCCAGACGAGATAGTGGAAGCCGGTCACCAGGAAGATCAGCCCGCCGATCACCAGCACCGGCAGAAGCTGCCCGAGCGAGAGCACCAGGAGCACCAGTCCCACGATCAACAGCAAGAGCATCGCCAAAAAGATCGACAGCCAGGAGCTGCGGCGAGGGATCTTTTCCGGCGGAAGGGGGCGGGGCGGAGGGGCGGGCATCGCCTGATTCTACGCCACGAACTCCGGCTCGACCAGCGTTGGAATGACGCCGCTGGCGTGCCCCTCGGCCAGCAGGCGGCGCACCGCTTCGCGACCCGTGGGGCCGAAGTCGAGCGTCCAGTCGTTCACGTACATCCCTACGAAACGGTCGGCCTTGCTGCGGTCGAGTCCCCGGCCGAAGCCGAGGGCGTAATCGAGCGCCTCCCGGCGATGCTCCAGCCCGTAGCGAATGCTCTCTTTCAGCAACCGGTGCACGTCGCGCATGACCGGCACGCCGAGATCTTTGCGTAAGGCATTGGCGCCGAGCGGAAGCGGCAGGCCGGTCTGCTCCCGCCACCAGCGTCCCAAGTCCACAATCAGCTTCAGCCCCTGGTCTGCGTAGGTGAGCTGTCCCTCGTGAATAATGAGTCCGGCGTCGATCGCACGTCCTTCATGCTCGCCGGCGGCGACGACGTCGAGGATCTCATCGAACGGGACCACGACGTGCTCGAAGTCGGCGCCCAAGCACAACCGCAGGGTCAGGTACGCCGTGGTCAGCGTGCCGGGAACGGCGATCACGAGCGACCGCAACTCCTCCAGCGGCCGGGCTTCGCGGGCGACGACCATCGGCCCGTAATCGTCCCCCATGCTCGCCCCGCACGAGCAGAGCACGTACTTGTCGGCCAGGTGGGCGTACGCGTGCAGGCTGACAGCCGTCAGCTCCAGCTCTCCTTGAAACGCCCGGCGGTTGAGCGTCTCGATATCGACCAGTTCATGCTCGAAGCAATAAGAGCCCGTGTCGATCTTGTCCTTCGCCAGCGCGTAGAACATGAAGGCGTCGTCGGGGTCGGGGCTATGCCCCACGCGAATCAATTGCTCAGCCACGAAGAATCCTCATTGCAAAGAAGCCGCCATCATGTCGCAATCGCCGCAGTGCGGCAACGGGGCGGCCATAGTCGCCTTTCGCTCCGCGCTGGGGATGTACTTACTCGGAGCGAAGACGACAATCTCCGGCTACCGCCGTTTCACAGAAACCGCAAAGCGGATCGCGCGATAACAGCGCCGTCTACTACAGCGGGACGCACGCGCTCACGGCTGCTACAGCGGGAAGTCTTCCTCGGTGGCCTGCTTTTGATAGATGGGCATGTGGCGGTAGTAGACCTCGAGGATCATGGTGGCCATCGAGGTGCAGTAGAGGCGGCCGCCGCGCTCGGCGCCGTGATCGCCGCGCAAATGCCAGCTTCCTTCGGTGGGGCCGTCCTTCGACTGGAGCGCGACCAGCGTGTCGCGCATCTTCTCGTTCCACTTCTCCCAGACTTCCCACTGGGGATCCCCCTTCTCGCCG
>JAHWKS010000324.1 GCA_019347795.1 Planctomycetota bacterium
CTTCGGCTTCAATTACGCTCTTAAGAACCAATGCCCCGCCGCCATTCCTTCCAGGCGAAACAGCGGTCCTGCCTGGGCAGCGGCGCAGTATTTGCACCCACCGGGTCGCATCGCACTCCGCCGGCGGCGTTGCCCGATTATTGACAGTTACTCCCGGAATGAGGAAAATCTCGCCGCGGTAGAGATCGCGCAGGCGATAGAAGTTGTGGGGCGAAACCTGCGCCTTTGGAGCGTGCTGTATGCCAATCCAGTCGCTGGCGCCGCAATTGCGTGACCGGGGCGATCTTGTGCGCCCGACCGCGCAATCCGAGGGAGAAGATCTGTCGTCGCTGGTCGCGCAGACAGGGCCCCTCACCCTCGATGCCGCCGCCGAATGTCTTCAGCAGGCGCTGGAGCTGCTGAAGAACGCCCATGATAAGGGGATTGTTTTCGGCGATCTCCGCCCGTCCGATCTGATCTTGGACTGGGACGGCGCGTTGACGATGCGCTCCGACGGCGCCCGGTTCCGTGGACGGGCCGAACCGGCCGAGGATTTGCGCCGACTCGCCGAGGTGACGCGGCTGTTGCTTCTCGGCGATGAAGAGCCCTTCGCGTCCGGCAACGGGCACGGGACCAACGGCGCCGCGAAACTGCGGCAATCGCTCAATTCGCGCCGTCCGGGCATTCCCGAGACCGTGGACCAGTTTCACGCACGGCTCGCTCACGCCGGAAGCCCGGAAGGATATGCTTCCGCGGCAGAGGCGCTGGAAGCGCTCCTCGCAGCCCAAGCGGACATTGAAAAAGCCGCTGCGTACGAGATCGCCGAAGGAGAAAGCGACGTCGCAGGTTCGGACATCGATGGAGAGCCGCAGCCGGCATCCGACGTGCCCCGCCCCGTCCGGCGACGCGCGGCGTGGGTGGTCGGATCGGTCGCGGTAACGCTTGCCGCCATTCTCGCCGCGGCCGGTTACTTTCTCTGGCACTGAGATGGACGTCGTGCTCTACACCCGCCAGGGCTGCCATCTCTGCGACGAAGCGCTGGAGACGTTGCGCCGGCATCGTCTCTCGCCGCAGATTGTGGACATCGACCGCCACCCGGAGCTCGTCGCCCGGTTCAACCATTGCGTGCCGGTCGTGGCCATCGACGGCAAGGAGCGGTTTCGCGGCCGCGTGAACGAAGTTCTCCTCCAGCGGATGCTTCACGCCCGGTGAATGTTCTGGGAGTCTTCGCCAAACACTGGACCCCCGGCGCCGTGAAGACGCGGCTGGCGGCGTCCATCGGAAATGACGCGGCGGCGCGGCTCTACCGGGCGTTTGTCGATTGCACGCTGGAGCGGTTTGCGGCGACGGGCGACGAGCGAGTTCTCGCCTATTGGCCGCCCGAGCAGGCGGATGCATTCCAGCCGTATGAAAGGCTCGGTTGGCGAACCACGCCGCAGTCCTCCGGGGATCTCGGGGAACGGATGCGGCGATTCTTCGAAGATGCCCTGCATAACGGGGCCGAGCGGGCGGTGCTCATCGGCTCCGACAGCCCCACGCTGCCGGTCGCTCTTGTTCGCGAGGCATTCGAGCAACTCAAGTCGCACGAGGTTGTCGTCGGCCCGTCGCCGGACGGTGGCTACTATCTGGTCGGAATCGGGGGCCGCATTCCGCCGATCTTTGACGACGTGACTTGGAGCACGTCGCACGTATGGACGCAGACGACGTCACGGCTCAACGATGCCGGCGCTCCTTATGCCGTTCTGCCCGAGTGGTATGATGTGGATGATGAAAGAGACCTGCAACGGCTCGCTCATGAGTTGGATCGCCTCGCGGCGGACGATCCCGCATGGCGGCCGCTTTGGCGTGAGGTGCAATGCTCGATTGTTTGATCGTGGGGGGCGGTGTGATCGGCCTCTCGCTGGCGTGGGAGCTGGCGCGGCGCGGCCGGCGCGTGCGGGTGATCGATCGCGGCGAGCCGGGGCGAGAGGCGTCCTGGGCCGGCGCCGGAATTCTGCCGCCCGCTTCAAGTTCGCACGCGGTGCATCCGCTGGATCAGCTCCGCGCGCTCAGTTATGAGTTGCAGCCGCGTTGGTCGGCGATGCTGCGGGAGGAGACGGGAATCGACGACGGTTATCGCCGCACCGGCGGGATCTACGTCGCCCGCCGTCCCGGCGAAACGGCGTCGCTGGCGGCGATGGCCGAGTTCTGGCGAGAGGAGGGGATCGCGGTCGAGCGGCTTTCGCCCGAGTCGCTCGCCGAACTGGAGCCGGCGCTGGCAGCGGTGCGAGCCGCCTATCTGCTTCCCGACGAGGCGCAGCTTCGCAACCCCCGCCGATTGAAAGCGCTGATCGCCGCTTGCCAAAGCCGCGGCGTGGAAGTGACCGCCGGATGCGAAGCGGAATCTTTCGATATTGCCGGCGCCCAAGTGCGCGGCGTGCGGGCCGGTGAAGTGATCGAAGCCGGCCAGGTGTGCATCTGCTCCGGCGCCTGGACGCGGCGGCTCCTCGACCAGCTTCATCTTCCCAGCGGCATCGAGCCGATCCGCGGACAGATGGTGATGTTCCGCACCGAGCGGCCGATCCTGCAGCGCATCGTGAACGAAGGTCCGCGATACCTCGTCCCCCGCGACGATGGTCGGCTCCTGGCCGGCTCGACGGTGGAAGAGGCGGGTTTCGACCGGCGCACGACGGAGGAGGGAATCGCGGGCTTGATTCGCTTCGCCATCGATCTGGCGCCCGCCCTCGCCGACGCGGAAATCGAGCGAACCTGGGCCGGACTGCGGCCGGGAACATTCGACGGCCTGCCGTACCTCGGCCGGGCGCCAGGTTTGGAAAACGTGTTCATCGCCGCCGGCCACTTTCGCAGCGGCCTGCACCTCTCGGCCGCGACCGCCGTGGAGATGGCCCGCCTCATTTGCAGCGAGCCGAACCAGATCGACCTCTCCCCCTTCCACATCGGCCGCCGGCGCGACTTTGACTGAAAGGCGCGCGTGATTCGCGTACAATGGCGCCCAGGGATTCGTTGACTCACATTCGGAGTGTCCAGGTATGCAACGCCGTGAATTTCTCACCGCCGCCGGCGCGGCCGCCGCGGCTTATGGACTTTCGCCGTCTTCCGCACGCGCCCATCCCGGGCACGAGTGCGGGCCGCTCTACGCCTCGCCGCAGGAGGCGATGAAGGGAGAGCGCGAGACGCTCGCGTTCCTGCCCGCCCTCTACGTCGGCACTAAGATTAAGAAACCGGACTACTTGGCGGTGGTGGATGTCGATCCGCATTCGAAGTCGTACAGCCAGGTCGTCAGCCGGCTCGCCATGCCGAACATCGGCGACGAGCTGCACCACTTCGGCTGGAATGCGTGCAGCAGTTGTCACGGAGAGCCGGGCAAACACCGGCGGTTCCTGGTGCTGCCCGGCTTAGGCTCCAGCCGTATCCATATCATCGATGTGCAGGATCCGCGCACCCCACGGCTGCACACGGTGATCGAGCCGGAGGAGATCGTGCGGAAGACGAACCTCTCGGCGCCGCACACGGTCCACTGCCTCCCCGACGGGCGGATCATGATCTCGATGCTCGGCGACGCCAAGGGAGAGGCGCCGGGCGGCTTCCTGCTCTTGGACGAGAACTTCGACATCGCCGGCCGCTGGGAGCAAAGCCGCGAGGGGATGAACTTCAACTACGATTTCTGGTACCAGCCGCGGCACAATGCCATGATCAGCAGCGAGTGGGCCGCCCCCAACACGGTCCGCCCCGGCTTCAAGCTCGAGGACGTGCAGGCCGGCAAGTATGGCCGGCGGCTGCAGTTCTGGGACTGGCAGGATCGCAAAATCGCCCAGACCATCGACCTGGGCGAGGGAGGCTTGATCCCGCTGGAGGTCCGTTTCCACCACAATCCCGACAGCACCCACGGCTACGTCGGCGCCGCCCTCTCCAGCGCCCTGTGGCACTGGGAGAAAAAGGACGACAAGTGGCAGGCCGAGAAGGTGGTGCAGGTCGAGCCGGTGGAAACCGAAGGCTGGCCCTTCCTCGTGCCGGGGCTGATCACGGACCTTCTTATTTCGCTGGACGACCGCTGGCTGTACTTCTCCAACTGGCTCCACGGCGACATTCGCCAGTACGACATCAGCAATCCCTCCCAGCCTAAGCTCGCCGGCCGCGTCTGGCTGGGGGGCGTGATCGGCAAGAAGGCGAAAGCCGGCGACCGGGAGCTGATCGGCGGACCGCAGATGCTCCAGCTCAGCCTGGATGGCAAGCGGCTTTACCTCACCAACTCGCTCTACAGCAGTTGGGACAATCAGTTCTATCCCGCCATCGCCGAGCAAGGCTCCTACATGCTGCAGATCGACTGCGACACCGAGGCAGGCGGACTATCGCTGAACGAAGACTTTTACGTAGACTTCGGCAAAGAGCCCGACGGCCCCGCGCGGGCGCATGAGATCCGCTTCCCCGCCGGCGACAGCACGTCCGACATTTGGGTGTAAGCGATTGCGTTTACCTACCGCGGCGGGTCGAGCGTGACTTCCACCGTGATCGTATTTCCATCGCGGAGGGCTTTGACCTTCACTTTGTCGCCGGCCTTCTGGCCGCTGAGGGCGGCCGCGAAGTCTTCAATTCCGGTCACTTTCTGCCCGCCGAACTCGACGATCACATCGCCCCCCTTGAGCCCCGCCTTCTCCGCCGGACCGTCTTTGGCCACGTCGTTGAGGGCCAGCCCTTCGGCGTCGGAGGCGTAGTCGGGGATGCTGCCGAAGTAGGGCCACCGGCCGCGCTGGGCGGTCTTGGGCCGCTCGGTCTTGACGTACTTCGGCCGCTCGGGGGCGGAGGCGATCTCCACCACAATGTCTTTGACGAAATCGCTCACCCGCCGCATCCCTTCGACGTTGATCTTATGGGTGTCGTCGCTGGGGCGGTGGTAGTCGCGGTGGGTGCCGGTGAAGAGGTGCAGCACCGGGGCGCCCTTCGCATAGAACGAGGTGTGATCGCTCGGTCCGTAGCCGCTCTCCTTTTTGATGATCTGGAAGCCGTGCTCCCGGTTAAGGCGCTCGACCAGCTCGTCGAAGTTCTCGGCGGTGCCCGTCCCATGTACGACCAGCTTGTCGTCGTCGAGGCGGCCGACCATGTCCATGTTGATCATGGCCACCATGTCTTCCAGCGGAAACTTGGGGTTCTTCACGTAGTGGGCGCTCCCCAGGAGGCCGCGCTCCTCGCCGGTGAAGGCCATGAACACCACGCGGCGGGGAAGCGGCGTGTCGCGAGAAGCAAGGCGGTGGGCCACCTCCAAGAGCGCGGCCGTGCCCGAGGCGTTGTCGTCGGCGCCGTTGTGTACATCCCGCGTCCAGGGCGCCAGCGAGCCGGCCCCGCCCATGCCGAGGTGATCGTAATGGGCGCCGACCACCACCGTCTCATCCGCCAGCGGGCCTTCCCCCTCCAGCACGGCGATAACGTTCTTGATCTCGACCTTGCGTCGCACCACGTTCGCCTCGCCGCTGGCGGTCCAGCCTTCCAGCGGCGCGCTGCGGGGCTGAAGGTCCTCGTCGATCTTGGCCTCGATCTCGGCCAGCGAGGCGCCGAGCGACGAGCGGATAATGGGCTCGATCACCGACCGCTTGACGAAGAACACCGGGAGGTCGTCGTGCTTGGCGTCGTCCCCCGCCTGCTCGAACGCCAGCAACGCATCCGCGGGGGCGTCCAGGTTCTTGGCGTGGGCGTTGATCGTCTCCAGAAGCTTGTCCACTTCCTCGCGATGCTTCCTGAACGCCTCGTCCGACGTGTCGCCCGCTTCGGAGAACTTTTTGGTTAGCTCGGCCAACTCCTGCGTCGCCTTCAGCCAGGCCTGCCGCTCCACGGCCAGCTTGTTGACCAGTTCGTGATGGTCGTTGACAAACACGATCGCCGCGGCGCCGTGCTTGGCGGCGTTCTCAATCTTGGTCGCGAACAGGGCGTGCTGCGACGGATGCTCGCCGTTGAACTCCTCGGCCCCCTTGGATTGCCGCGGCTCTTTCCGCAGGATCACGGCGACCTTTCCCTTCACGTCGAGCCCGTGGTAATCGTCGTAGTCATGCTCCGGCGCCGTGATCCCGTATCCGGCGAACACCAGCGGCGCCTCGAACCGGGCCGACCCGCCGACCGCCAGCGTGTTGAAGTTCTCGCCAAGCTTCAACTCGGGGACATCCGGCGCGTCTCCGCCGGGACCGTCCAGCGCGAGCCGGTTTTGCTCCTTCGGTCCCAGTTCGGGACTGGCGCTGACAGTGAACTTCTGAAACGGCGTCCCGTCGAACAGTTCGGTCTGGAGCCCGAAGCTGCGGAACTGCTCGGCGATGTACTCGGCGGCCTTGTCCAAGCCGTCGGTCCCGATGCCGCGGCCTTCCAGTTCATCGGATGCGAGATACTCCACCGCCCCCAGCAGCCGCTCGGAAGAGGCGGCCGACGACTCCTTCTCGGCGGAAATGGCTGCCGGCGCCCAAGCCAGCATCGCAGCCAGTGCGAAGAGGAGGCGGAAGTGCGCAATCCGGGGGCAAAGCATCGGGGAATAGTGCATAAGAACCGTTTGTCGAGGGAAGGAAAGGCGGCGGGTGTAACTCATTGTTTCTCCGGGGCCGCGGCGGCGTCAAGCGGCAACGACAACCTGGTTTACGACACGGGGAGCGGGGTGCACGACACGGTTCGCTATCTTGTGGTGCGTGATTTGCGGCGGCCGGG
>JAHWKS010000325.1 GCA_019347795.1 Planctomycetota bacterium
CGCGACGGCGCCGTCCATTGCGCCAGTCTGCAGTGTCCCGGCTTCGGCGTCGGAGACGAGCCGGACTGGCCGTCGATGACGCCTGTGCGCCAGTGGCTGCGCCGCGCAAGACCTGGAGATTGAGAAAGGCTCGAGGTGAAGACGCTGTATACGACGCACCCGATCACGCGGCGAGACCTGCTGTTAGGCGCAGCAGCACGCGGGGCGGACTCTTGCGCCCGATCTGGGCTCGCGCTCAGGAGGTGAAGCCGAAGCGCGTGGCCGCCGTGATCACCGCCTGGCAGCACACGGGCTGCACGCTGATGTGATCCTGGGAGAGATCCTCGAAGGCTGGAAGCAGGACGGCGGCCCTAGGCCCTCGGACGAATGCGGGCTCGGTCATCGTTCGATGTGCTCCAAGATCGCGCTGGCCAGGTCGCGGCCGAACCGGCGGGCTGAGTCGGCGGTGACCTCTTCGCCCAAGGCCGAGGCGTAGGCGATCTCGATCGTGCCGCAAAACCGGGCGTCGGGAAATGCGTCGCGCGACCACGCGCCGTTAGAGCGGCCTGCGGCGTAGTTGGCGGTCTTGTTCCAGGCGACCCCGTGCGGCAAATAACATTCCGAGGCGTGGAAGGGAATCGGCCCCTGCCGCACGCGGGCCAAGCTGGTTACAAACTCCCGTTCGCGCTCCATAAACTCCGGCTTGGCGCCCCCCACGATATAAACCCGGTCGTTCCATTGGCCGCGGATGTAGGGGCAGTGCATGTCGAGACTGAAGACCACTTTCGGCCCGAGCGATTGGCTCCGTTTCATCCAGGCGGCCACCTCCGGGTAGAGCGGCTTATCGTTGTAATCGCGGTTGTGGTCGTGGGGCGAGCGGTTCTTCCCCTGGTCGCCGTCTTCCACGCCGTCTTTGTCGGTGAACGGCAGGGCCGCAATCTGCCATTGCTTGCGCCAGCGGCGGCCCAGCTCGTCCTCGGCCAGCACGGCCGTGAGGATCCCCTCCATCGCATACGTGGCGATGCTTTCGCAGGCGTGATGGCGCGAAGTGAGCAGCACCACGCCTTTCACGCGGGATTCGTCGAGACAGCCCGCGCGGAGCAGTTCGACCGCGCGGTCCTTGCGGCTGCGGCAAAGTTCTTCCACTTTCAGGGCGGGGTTGTCCTGATGCACGTTGAGCCACTCGCGCAAATGCGACTGCTGATACGGGGGCGCGAAGGCGAAGCGGGCTTCGGTTGCGCCGAGCGGCACGACCGCGGGAAATGACCAGCTTGTTTTGCTGCCGGTCTTCGACTCGGTCACCGCCTCGTAGCCGAGCCATGTCCAGGTGCGTCCGCCATCGACGCTCACGGCGGGACCTCGCACGCCGATGGGGTTCCGATCTTCAAACACGATGGTCGCCGGCTGCCCGGCCGGCCCCCGCAGCCGAAAGTTGTAGTAGAACCACCACACGCCCGGCTGCGTGTCGCGCAAGTCCGGCGCGACGACAAAGGTATCGCCCTCCCGTCGCACCACGCGCACGTTGCCTCCGGGATAGTCGGCGTCGATAGTAAACGCTTTCCGCGCCGCCACGTTGGGCTGCCGCGCACGCTCCTGGGCGACCCCGAACGGAGCGACAGCAACGTGAAGTAAAAGCGGCGCCAGACCCAACATCAGCCCGGACCGCAAGCGAGGGGGAGTTTCCGAAGATCGCTCGTTCTCGCTCCGGGCTAGCGTTCGCCTTGTCGAGCATTCCAAACGACGGGACATGATGTTCACCGGTGATATTTAGGGGCTGCCTTGTGGAACAGGCCTGATTCTAAACTAAACTCCGAACGCAGCGGGTTGGACTTCATAATGGCTCAAAGGGAAGGCGATTCGACAAGAGACGCTGCGCCGCGCGGCGGACATCCCGTTAGCCGGATAGCGGCTGCGGGGCCTTCACGGAGGTTTTCGCGCGATGCGACGAAGACTCCCGGGGCCCTACAGGAATGGGGTCGAAGCTTCCCGTGAACGCTTGATAGCGCGAGGTGCGGCATCTGATCTGGGCGTTGACCACGTCGCATTTCCTGCGTATTCGTCCAGCAGATCCGCAGTTGACAGTCTTGGAGAAATGCCTAGCTTCGGGCAAAGGGCAAGTCTGGTGCGACCGCGAGCCGAATCCCTCGTGGACGGAGTGAGGATCCATGGCGACGCTCAGGACAAGACGCTGTTCATCACGGATGCAAGCCGCGGCATCGGCAAGGCGATCGTTCTACGGGCCGCCCAGGACGGGGCGAACGTGATCGTCGCCGCCAAGACAGCCGAGCCGCATCTCAAGCTGCCGGGGACGGTCTACTCCGGCGTCGAGGAGATCGAGGCCGCCGGCGGCCGCGGACTTGCCTGCGTGGTCGATCTCCGCTTCGAGGACCAAGTGCAAGCGGCTGTGGCGCGGGCGGTGGAGACGTTCGGCGGGATCGACATCCTGGTCAACAACGCCAGCGCGATCTTTCTGGCCGGGACGCTGGACACGCCGATGAAGCGGTTCGACCTGATGCACCAGGTCAACGTGCGCGCCACGTACATGACCTCGCAGTTGTGCCTGCCGCACCTGCTCCAGGTCGAGAACCCGCACATCCTCAACATTTCCCCGCCGCTGAACCTTGAGCCGAAATGGTTTGCGCCGCACGTGGCCTATACGATCTCCAAGTATGGGATGAGCCTGTGCGTCTTGGGCATGGCCGAGGAGTTCCGCGAGGCGGGCGTGGCGGTGAACGCCCTCTGGCCGCGGACGGCGATCGCCACCGCCGCCGTGCAGAATGTCCTGGGCGGCGAGGAGGCGATCCGCCGTTGCCGAGAGCCTGAGATCATGGCCGACGCTTATGCCGGCCTCCGGCGCCGCTTCTCGCGGAGTTTCGGCAGGGGCCGTCCCGGCCATCGCCTGATTTAGTTGACGGTTCATCTGCCACCGGCTAGCCTGTCTGCGGGCTCCTGGTCTTTTTACTTTTCATCCACTTCAATTGCAGCCTTCCGGCGCGTACTGCCACGTTACGCCCAATGGCGAGCGGGTCCAAAAAGAGGCGGCACTAGCGCCGGAAGCGTTGCCGCGTGCAGAACAGGGCTGATAAATGACTGAGACCGCGCATATGTCCCTTGAGCACCGCGTGAAGGAGCAGCTCGATCGCTTTCGCGGCGATTTCGTTCAACTGCGGCGCGAGATCGGCAAGGTGATTGTGGGGCAGGACGACATCGTTGAAGGGGTGCTCACGGCGCTGGTGGCGGGCGGCCACGTGCTCCTGGAGGGAGTGCCGGGGCTGGGGAAGACGCTGCTGGTGCGCACCCTCGCGGACGCCCTGCACGCCCAGTTCGCCAGGATCCAGTTCACGCCCGACTTGATGCCGGCCGACCTGATCGGCACCAACGTGATGCTGCAAGCCGACGACGGGGAGCGGCGGTTTCAATTCCAGCCGGGGCCGATCTTCTCCAACGTGCTCTTGGCCGATGAGATCAACCGCGCCACCCCGAAGACGCAGTCGGCCCTCTTGGAGGCGATGCAGGAGCACTCGGTCACCGTGGCCGGCGTGACGCATCGGCTGGAAGGGCTGTTCTTCGTCCTGGCGACGCAGAACCCGCTCGAGATGGAAGGCACCTACCCGCTGCCTGAGGCGCAGCTCGACCGGTTCTTCTTCAAGCTGCTGGTGAAGTTCCCGCGGATCGACGAGATGGAGACGATCCTCGACCGCACCACGGAAACCCACACGCCCCGCGCCGAGCGACTGTTCGAGGCGGACCGAATCCTGGAGATGTCGCGCCTGGCCCGGCAGATTCCTATTGCCGACGACATGCGTCGGTACGCGATCCGGCTGGTGATGGCCACGCACCCGGACGACGAGAACGCCTCGCCGATGGCGCGGCAGTTCGTGCGCTACGGCGCCAGCCCCCGCGGCGCCCAGGCGGTCATCCTGGCGGCCAAGATCAAGGCCATCCTGGACGGCCGCTACCACGTCTCGCGGGACGACATCCGGGCGGTCGCTCACGCCGCGCTGCGGCACCGCCTCATCCTCAACTTCGAAGGCCAGGCCGAGGACGTGCAGACCGACCAGGTGATCGACAACATCGTCGCAACCACGCCCGAAACAACCGCGGCCAAAGCCATGACTTGAGGTTTCGTTTGGGCAAGCACGGGGCTTGCCCATGGCGCCCTTTTTGGGCCACACACTATGCCGCTATTCGATTCTGACTTTCTCAAGAAGCTGGAGTACCTGTCGCTCGTTTCGAAGCGGGTGTTTCGGGGACAGCTTCTGGCGCAGCGGCGGACGATGCAGCTTGGCGGCGGGATCGAGTTCGCCGACCATCGCGAGTACACGCCCGGCGACGACTTCCGCTATCTCGACTGGAACGTCTATGCCCGGCTGGGCGACTTGCTGCTCAAACGCTTTCAGGAGGAGGAGGACCTGCACGTCTACATCCTCCTGGACGCCTCGCGAAGCATGAGCTTCGGGGAGCCAGCGAAGTTCGACTTCGCCCGGCAGGTGGCGGCCGCGCTGGCGTACATCGCTTTGGCCGACCTGGACCGGGTGAGTGTGACGGCGTTCGCGGGGGACGTGATCGACGCCTTCCCGCTGACGCGCGGCAAGCAGCGGATCCTGTCGCTGCTCCACTTCCTGGAGCGCCTCACGCCGCAGGGGGAAGCCACCGACTTGGCGCGGATCACGAGCGGCTTCGTCCAGCGGAGCCGCCGCACGGGCTTGGCGATCGTGATCAGCGACCTGTTCGATCCGGCGGGCTTTGAGCGCGGACTGAATATCCTGCGGCATCACCGCTACGAGCCGCACGTGGTCCACGTCTACGACCGCAGCGAGGCGGAGCCGGACCTCCTGGGAGACGTGGAGCTCTGGGACGTGGAGACCCGCACGCCGCGGAAGGTGACGATCACCGAGCGCAACCTGCGGCAGTACCGCCGCATTTTCAGTGAGTTTATGCAATCCGTGGAAACCTACTGCCGCGCATACGGCCTGGGCTGCACGCGGGCTTCGACGGAGGTTCCGTTTGATCAACTGGTCCTGCAAATGATGCGCGCCGCCGGCGCGGTGGCGTAGGCGAATACGTCACCGGGCACACAGACAACGGTGAGTCATGGAACTCGGCTACCTTTCCGGTTTCTGGTGGGGGTTGGCGGCGATTCCGATCGTCGTTTTCTACATTCTCAAGATCCGCCTCCGCCGCGCGCCGGTTTCGACGGTGATGTTTTGGGAGCAAATCTTCGAGGACAAGCGGCCGCGGGCGATCTGGCAGCGGCTGCGTCACCTGCTCTCCCTGCTGTTGCAACTGGCGTTCCTGGCGCTGGTGGTGCTGGCGCTGGTCGAACCCTTCTTTCCCTGGGAGATGCTGCAGGCGCGGCGCGTGGTGCTGGTGGTGGACCATTCGGCCAGCATGAATGCCGCGGACGGAACCGGGACGAGACTCGACGAAGCGCTGGCCGAAGGGGGACGGCTGATCCGCGCGCTCCGCTGGCGCGATGAGATGGCGATCATCGCCGCCGGCGCCTCGCCCCGCGTCGCCTGCGGGCTTACCGGGCATCAGCGAACCCTGCACGACGCGCTGGATGCGCTCGAGCCGGCGGAAGGCCCGACACGCCTGCGGGAGGCGGCGGCGTTGGCCCGGCGGCTCCTGGCGGGACACGAGAACGGCCGCGTAATCCTGCTCAGCGACGGCTGCACGAAAGAGATCGAGACGCTGACCCAAGACGCGGCGCTCCAGTGGCGCCCCATCGGGAGCGATCTGGACAACGTGGCGATCACCCAGTTCCAGGTGCGGCGGAGCTTGCTGGACCCGATCGGATACCAGGTGCTGGTGGAAGCCGCCAACTATTCGGACCATCCGGTCGAGTGCCGGCTGGAGCTGGACCTGGACGAGAACGTGGTGGACGTGATCCCGCTCCGTCTGTCGGCGGGAGAGCAGTGGCGCCGGGTCTTCAATCACACCACGGCCGACGGCGGACAGCTCATCGCGCGGATCAATCGCCCGGATGCGCTGCCGGCCGACAATCGCGCCGTCGCAATCTTGCCGCGGCGGGAGCGCGTCCCCGTGACGCTGGTGACGGAGGGCAATCTCTATCTGCAGCGCGTCTTCGAGGCGATCCCGCTGGTGGACCTGACGCTGGCCGGGGCGCCTCCCGCGACGGCGCCGTCGGGCGGCGTGCTGGTGCTGCACCGCCAGGCGCCGGAGAAGCTCCCGGAAGGAAACGTGCTGGTGATCGAGCCGACCGGCCCCACCGACCTTTGGCAACTGGGCGAGACAATCGAGAGCGCCGTGGTCGCCCGGCAGGAGTCGGAGTCGCCGCTGATGACGCACGTGCGGCTGGAGAACGTCCTCATGCCCGAGGCGAAGCGACTGCAACTGCTGAACGAAGGTGCGGAGGTGCTGGTGCGATCGCTCGCCGACGATCCCCTCTACGCCGCAATCAAGCGTTCCGAGGGAAAACTGCTGGTCCTCACGGTGAACCTGGAGAAAGGAGACCTGCCGCTGCGCACCGCCTTCCCGATCCTCATGACCAACGCCCTAAGCTGGCTACAGGGGGACAAAGGCGAACTGCGGGAGTCGGTCCCCGCCGGCTCAACGGTGGAAATTGATGTGCAGGCGCTCCGCGAATCGCAACCGTCCGGCCCGGAGCGAAACGCGCCGCTGGTGCTCCGCGCGCCGGACGGCGGTGAGTTTCCC
>JAHWKS010000326.1 GCA_019347795.1 Planctomycetota bacterium
GAGGATCAGCAGTCGTAACGTGGCGTTCATCGGGATTTCGCGGACGCAGAGTCAATCGGGAGGGGGTGGGGTTGTGGACTGTTTTGATCGTCCATGCGAGTTACGGAATCGGTGCTCCATGCGTGACCATTACGCCCTCCTCGGCGGCGGTCACCCGAATCCCATGCTTTTCCAATTCCCTCGCCCTCACCTCGACCTGGAATCGCATGCGTGTGTTTTGTGTGCGTAATCGAGCATGTCGATTATGATCCACCCACCATCCCAACGCGAAAGCAACGATCGTCAGGACAGCGAACAGGTCGCGGAGGGTGAGCTTCGGCATCGCGGGAAGGGGTCGGGGTGGTTTTTCGGCCATGGATCAGGCGATGTGGCAACGTCTTGGGCCGAAAAACCTCCCCGACCCCCTGCACGCCGGACTACGCGAGGATGTCGTTCACCACGCGGCCGTGCACGTCGGTCAGGCGATAGTCGCGGCCTTGGAAACGGAATGTGAGCCGCTCGTGGTCGAAGCCCAACAGGTGCAGGATCGTGGCCTGGAGGTCGTGGACGTGCACCCCGTCGCGGGCGACGGAGAAGCCCAGCTCATCGGACTCGCCGTGCATCAGGCCACTCTTTACGCCGCCGCCGGCCAGGAACATGCTGTAGCAGTCGGGGAAGTGGTCGCGCCCCAGGACGTCACCGCCGGAAGTGCGGCCTTCCCGGAACGGGGTGCGGCCGAACTCGCCTCCCCAGATCACCAGGGTCTCGTCCAGGAGGCCGCGGTTCTTAAGGTCCTGGATGAGGGCCGCCACCGGTTTGTCCATGGTGGCGCATTTTTTGGTGAGGCCGTCGCGGATGTCTTCGCCCGGCCCGGTGCCGTGGAAGTCCCAGCCCCAATCGAAGAGCTGCACGAAGCGGACCCCCTGCTCGACCAGCCGCCGCGCGAGCAGGCAGTTGTTCGCCAGGCTTGGTTCGCCGGGGTTGGCGCCGTAGGCGTCGAGCGTGGCCCCGGTCTCCTGCGAAAGGTCCATCACCTCCGGCGCCGACATCTGCATCCGGTACGCCAGTTCGTACTGGGCGATGCGGGTGAGCGTCTCCGGATGGCCCAGCTCCTGCGCCTGCAGCTCGTTCAGATCGCGCAGGGCGTCCAGCGAACGGCGCCGCATCGTGCGGTCCATCCCTCCCGGGTTCGACAGGTACAGCACCGGGTCTCCCTTCGACCGGCACTGCACGCCTTGATAGACCGAGGGCAAAAAACCGCTCCCCCAGTTGTTCTTGCCGCCGCTGGGCTGCACGCCGCTGGAGATGAACACCACGAAGCCCGGCAGATTCTGACTCTCCGACCCCAGCCCATACGTGGCCCAGGCGCCCATCGACGGCCGCCCCTGCCGCGGCGAGCCGGTGTACAAGAGAAGCTGTGCGGGAGCATGATTGAACTGATCGGTGTGCATCGAGCGAATGACGCACAGCTCATCGGCGGCGTTGTGCAAGTGCGGCAGGGCGTCCGACATCCACACGCCCCCCTCGCCGTGCTGCGAAAACGTTCGCGGCGTGCCGAGCAGTTTCGGCGTGCCCGAAGTGAAGGCGAAACGCTTGCCCTTGAGGAACTCCTCGGGACAATCCTCTCCGTTGCGCTTGACCAGCTCCGGCTTGTAGTCCAATAGGTCCAAGTGCGGCGGCGAGCCGGACATGTGCAGGTAGATCACCCGCTTCGCCTTCGGAGCGAAGTGAGGGGCCTTCGGCGCCAGCGGATCGGCCACTTCTGTCAGCGCAGCAGGCGCTTGGCCCGTAAGCGACGCGAAGGCCATCGCCCCCAGACCGACCTGGCATTGACGAAGAAAATGACGGCGGGTTTGCGTTTGCAGTAGTTCGAGGCGAGGGTGCATGAGTGATTCTCGTCGGATTGGCGAGTGCGCTGTCAACGGCGCTCATCGCTTCATCATAGATTCATCCAGGTTCAGCAGGACGTTACCAACCACCGTCCACGCGGCGAGCTCGGCGATGTCTGCGTCGCCGGGCGCGGGGCCGAGCGGATCGGTCGCCAGTTCGCGGGCGGCGTCAGGCTTTTCGGCGTATTCCGAGTTCGCAGATTCATAGAGTTCAACCAGGCGATTCAGCTCGGCGTCTTGCGGATTGCGGGACAGGCACAGGCGAAAGCCGCGGCGAACGCCGTCGTGCGGAGTCTCGCCCGCGGCGATCAGTCGTCGCGCCAGCGCCTGGGCGGCTTCGACGTACACGGGATCGTTCATCGTCACCAGCGCTTGCAGCGGCGTGTTGGTGCGGCCGCGATGGATGGTGCAGACTTCACGGCTGGGAGCGTCGAAGGCGTCCATCGAGGGGTATGGCATGGAACGCCGCCACTGAGTGTACAGCCCGCGGCGATAGCGGTCGTTGCCCGGGCTGGTTTCCCAGTCGGTCGAGCCGCCGAACGCCGCCCGCAGTCCCAGCGTCGGTCGAGGCGGCTGCACCGAGGGGCCGTGCATCTCGCGGCTGAGCAGCCCCGCGGCGAAGAGCGCCTGATCTCGCACCATCTCCGCCGAGAGGCGGAATCGCGGGCCGCGGGCCACAAGGCGATTGTCGGGATCGCGCTGGAGCAGCTCGGGCGTCACCCGCGATGACTGCCGGTACGCGGCCGAAGTGACCAGCAGCCGCAAGAGCGCCTTCACGTTCCAATCGCTGCGGACCAGCTCTGTCGCCAGCCAATCGAGCAGCTCCGGGTGCGAGGGCAGGTCGCCTTGCGTGCCGAACTCTTCGCTGGTGCGCACCAGGCCGATGCCGAAGATTTGCTCCCAATAACGGTTCACGATCACGCGGGCCGTAAGCGGGTTCTCCTCATCCACCAGCCAGCGGGCGAGTGTGAGGCGGTTCTTCGGAGCGTCGGCCGGCAACGGGTGAAACACGGCCGGGACGCCTTCGCTCACCTCGGCGCCAGTGTCGAGGAAGTTGCCGCGAATCTGGATCTTCGTGGTGCGGCGCTGATCCGCGGAAAGCTCGCGCATGACGGGAACCGTCGTCAGCGGCTTCATCTCCGCGAGCTGCTTCTTGAGCGACGCCAGCCGGTCGCGCTGCGGCGCCAGCTCCGGTGCGATGCTGAGGTAGTGCTTCGCCACGATCGACTGCTGCGTTTCCGAACGCTGCTCGCCAGGCGCCTTCAAGATCGCCAGCACTTCCGGCGGCGTGCGGGCGAACTGCGAAGCTCGCCCGTCATCGGTCGTCGAAATGCGAAAGCGGCCGAGCGTGTGGCGCGCGTGTTGCGAGTTGAACTCGAGCGTGACGGCAAGCGTGGCGCCGTTATCAACCTCGACCGGCGAGGCCGGAATCAGCGTTAGTTCATGCGGCTTGCCTGTTTCGGGGGCGACGGCCCAGCCTTTTTTCGCCGGATCTTCGTTATTGAGCACGTTCCCGGCCTCAAAGCCGCTTTGCGAGTGATCGGCATACGCCGCGGCGAAAGCGATCGGCCGGACGCCGCTCAAGGCCAACTCGGCGCTGGGATTGGGCGAATCCTTCACGTTCTGCTCCCACACCACCTGGCGATCGCCGTCGAGCACCGCCACCCGGAAGTCGGCCAGGCGGGTGTGCAGGCCGTGGTCGGTGCGGTTCCAGATCGCGATGCGGTCAAGCGGCCGCTCGCTCCCCAGATCGACTTCCCACCAGGGATTGTCGGATTTGGCGGTGTGGGTTACCGACTTGGCGGCGTAGTCGCCATTGGCGTCGCCGTCGATGGCGAGCTTCGCCGGCCCGGCGAAAGCCGTGCTGCTTTGCGTCGCCTCGCCCGCGGGCGCCACGTTCTCCGAGCCGCGGAACACCTGCACCTCGGCCAGCGAGAGGATCTTCTGCTCGCCGGGAATCTCGATCCGCACGTATCGGCCCGACAACCGCTTCTGTTCCGGCGGATACAGCGTCGCCTTGACCTGCGACAGCACGAAATTGCCGCCGGCGTGGCCGGGCCCATTGTTCGGCAGCGTATCGTCCGTGAGCGCCTCCAGCCGCAACGCCGCGATCTTGCCGGCGGCAAGCGGAAGTTGCAGCTTAGAGACCTCGGTCTTCGCCGGAGAGGCGATCAGCACCGACGCGTCCTCGTGAATCGTCGCAGCGGCGCCAGACTTCGTCTCGACCGCGCTTGGCCGCAGCTCGCTCCAAGCCAGGTCGGCGGCGAAGGCCTCTTCCCACCGACGCTGCGCCTCCGCCAACTCCGGAGTCATTGTTTGTACCGTCGTTTCCAGCTCCTCGATCTCCGTCTGCCATTGTGCCTTTTGCCGCTTCTGCTGATCGCTGTAGAGCTCCAAGAGCGGGCTTTCATCCCGGCGGTCGGCGTCCTGCGTGTTGTTGAAGAAGGTGAAGAACTCGAAGTATTCTTCCTGCGTGATCGGGTCGTACTTGTGCGTGTGACATTGGGCACAGGCCATCGTGGCGCCCATCCATACCGCCGCAGTCGTATTCACGCGATCCACAACCGCAACATTGCGGAACTCCTCGTCGCTGGTGCCCCCTTCATTGTTGGTAAGCGTGTTGCGATGAAAGGCGGTGGCGATTAACTGCTCTTCGGTCGCTTCGGGCAACAGGTCCCCGGCGATCTGCTCGATCGTGAACTGATCGAACGGCTTGTTCTCGTTGAACGATCGGATTACGTAATCGCGATACCTCCAGATGGTCCGCGGCGGATCGTCGGCGTAGCCGGCCGAGTCGGCGTAGCGGGCCAGGTCGAGCCACATCCGCGCCCAGTGCTCTCCGTAAGCCGGGTCGGCCAGGAGCCGATCGACCAGCCGCTCGTAGGCGTCGGGATGAGGATCGCTCACAAACGCTTCCACCTGCTCCCACGTCGGCGGCAGTCCCGTCAGGTCCATCGAGACGCGGCGGATGAGTGCGTGCCGGTCCGCCTCCGGCATCGGCTGCAAGCCTTCCCGCTCCAGCCGGGCGAGCAGGAAGTGATCCACTGCGGTTCGCGGCCAGGATTCATCCAACACCGCAGGCAGCGGCGGACGCTCGGGCCTGACGTACGACCAGTGCCGGGCGAACGGGGCGCCCTGACGGACCCATTCGGTCACCAGTTCGATCTCGCGCGGCGTGAGCTTCTTGCCCGCCTCGGCGGGCGGCATTCGCGAGTACTCATCCTCGCTCGTGATGCGGAGGACCAACTCGCTTTCCTCCGGCTCGCCCGGCACGACCGCCCCATACGCCCCTTCCTGCGTGTCGAGCCGCAAATCCGCCTGTCGCTCGCTTTCATCGGGACCGTGACACTGGAAGCAGTTGTTGGACAGGATCGAGCGGATATCGCGATTGAAGTCGATCTTCCCCCCGGCGCCGTCACCAGCCGCGGCGACGCCGGCAAAGACAACGGCCGCCAACAGCGGAAGCGTGTAACCAGCGGCGCGAGCCATCGCAAGAACGAACATCTCGAAGGCGGGATGAGGAGGGAAAGCGTGAGGAAGGACCTCTTAGTATCCGCGAATCGTCGGCGCCCGTCAATGTTTTGAAGGCGGCGTGTGCGGCCAGTTTTCCTGCTGCGGCGAGGACGAAGCCGACAACGGCGCCGATCAGGTGCGCCAGCGGGACAGGCGTGAAGCCCGAGGCGGCGGAGTTGACGAACAGCGTTTGTCCCGTGGCGTATTCATACGCTATTTTCGCAATCAAGCCCAGGAGCAATGCGGCCGGCATCACGCCGGCCAGCCGATCCCATGGCCCTACTTGCCTTCCGCGGCGAATTCCTTCCGGCAGCAACTCCGTCGCAAGCAGCGTGAAGAGCGCGGTATCCAATCCGCTCAGGCCGCGATAAGTCGTGATCGCCGGTTCGAAAAGCCAGATGCCGGCCGGAATCGCCAAGCACGAGGCTGCCAGGCAAGCCAGGAATCTTCGGCGGCTGCGACGCTCCGCGATCCATCCGAGCACCACAAACACCGCCGCATCCCAGAAGAGATGGTCGGCGTCCCAATGCGTCAGATGGCCGGTCACCAGCCGCCACCACTGACCGTCGGCCATGGCCTCCCGGTCCCATTGCATGGCGACGGCGAGTTCGGGCACAGCGAATGCCGCCAGGCAGCAGGCGAGCAAGGTCAGCGTGATCGGCGCCGCCAGGAGCAGGCGCCGCGCGCCGCCGCGGATGCGCTCGGCATCCGCGGCGGCGATTGGTCGTTCGAGCGTCGGCATCATCCGCGCCTCCGCTCACGGCGCCGGCGAGCCGCGGCCGCCGCGGCGCCGGCCAGACCCAAGGCGAGCGCCCCGGAGAGCGGATCGAGCGCGCCGCCCCCTCCGCCGCCGGAACTTGTGATCACAAGATCCCGATTTGTCGGCGAATCGGGTTGCGACGTGAATTGTGTCGAGCTCGGAGAAGCCGCAGGCAACGGGGACGCCGCCGCATCCGTCGTCGAGGCCGGCGCCGCATCGCTCCGATCCGCCGTCTCGGGTCGCGGACCGAGCTTCGCAATCGCCTGCTCGCGCAGCCGGTCCAGCTCGCGCCGCAGCCGCTCTTGAGCTTGCCGATCGCCTTGAACCCGCACGGCGTTGCGGCGTTCGATCTTCCACCGCTGGTACTCCGCGTCGTTCTCCAGCACCAGGAACGATGCATACGGGCTGACGATCGAGAAGCCCTCGCACAGCCGCACGATCTCGGCTTGATGCTTCCTGGCGACGCCGCTCGCCCGCTCGTCGGCGAGCAAGCGATCGACCCGCCGCCAGGCC
>JAHWKS010000327.1 GCA_019347795.1 Planctomycetota bacterium
GACCCCCACGGGTCCTTTGTCGTCCTCCCGCACGAAGACGCCCTTGGCCAGGTACTCGAGGTTCACCTGGTGGACGATGCCGATGTTCGGCGGCACGACGCGGAAGTTGTCGAACGCCTTCTGCCCCCAACGCAGGAATTCGTAGCGCTCGCGGTTGCGCTGGAACTCGATCTGATTGTTGAACGCCAGCGCGTCGGCGGCGCCGAAGCGGTCGACCACCACCGAGTGGTCGATAACCAGATCGACCGGGATGAGCGGGTTGATCTTCTTCGGATCGCCCCCGAGGCGCTTCATGCCGCTCCGCATCGCCGCCAGATCGACCACCGCCGGGACGCCCGTGAAATCCTGAAGCACGACGCGGGCCGGCTTGAAGGGTATCTCCACCTGCGCCGGACTGAAGGGGTCCCAGGAGACGAGGTTCTTCACGTCATCCTCAGACACCTGGTAGCCGTCGCAGTTCCGCAGCACCGCCTCCAGCAGGATGCGCAGCGAGTAAGGGAGGCGGAAGACGTCCCCCAGCCCCAGTTCATTCAGCTTCTCAATGCGGTAGATGCCGACCTTCCCTTGAGGGGTCGAGATGGCCCCGCGGGCGCCGAAGGGATCGAAAAGAAGCTGCTGCGTCATCGGTCAATGCCGGGAACAAGGGAAGAAGGTCTTGAAGACGCCGCCCATTCTATCCGACCCGGCTGGATCTGTCTGCGGACGTTACGTTGCGCGCCCGGCGTCTGGGCATCTGGGCGCCTGAGCCTCCGCCCCTTTTTGCGCCCCTTCGGCGGTGGCCGCGGGTCGAGCAGACCTGCGAAGGTTTCAATTGTTGTTCGTCGCGGGGGCCGGCGAAGGTTGCCGATCCAGCGGCTCGATGGTGGCCCGCCCCGCGGCGATATCCTCCTGGGCGATTTGAATCAGCCGCGGACAGGCATTGAAGCGGGTGGCGGTCTGCGTCGTCGAAGATGAACTCGAGCCCACGCCCAGCACTTTGTAAATCAGGACGTCCTCCAGTCCGCGGAGGGGTTCCCGGTACGACGCCAGTTCGCTTTGCTGCGAAGGAGAGAGCGCTCCGGCGCCGAACTTCGCGGCGGCCTTGATGAACTCGTCGGCCACCACCACGCGCCGCGCGTAGGCGAGGGCGCGCTGTTCGTTGGCGGCTGCGGTTTGCGGAGTTCCCTGCCCGGACGGTCCATACACCGCCTCCCGCACCGTGACCGAGCGCCCGCGCATCGAGGCGTAGTACTGGGCTGCCGGATCGTTCCTTAGCGCCAACACGTGGGTGCGCGCGCCGTCCAGGAGGAGCTCCAGGTAGGCCGGCGCTTCGTACTGGCTGGGAGCGATCATCGCGAACGGGCGGGGATGCTCGGTGAAGCCAGCCGCCATGGCCCCCAACTCGACGCGCGCCAGCGCCATCATCCACGCCAGTCCCCGACGTTCGACCGGGCCCTGCGATTCGAGTTCCGAGAGACTGCTGGGCGCCGCCTCCAAGCGGCGAGAGAGGTTCGTGTAGACCGCAAACTCATCGCGGTCCTTGACGATCTGCTCGATGACCTGCAGCTCGGCTTCATTGACCGAGTTAAGCAGCGGATCCAGCAGGGCCAGGGCTCGCGTATACTCAAACCATCCCACCAGCCGGCGGGCGTTTTCGGTCTTCGGCGGAGGCAGAATCGCCTCGTACTGGCTGTACTGCTGAGTCGAACGGACCGTTCGAACAACCTCGTTGCGGTTTCACCAGAAGGTCGAGGTGGTAATTCGATCCGTCATGGTCGAGACCTCGACGCTTTCGTTCGATCCGCTTCGATCCATGCGCCGGTCTTCCCAGGCCCACCAATAGTGATGCCGCCGGTCGAACAAGGGTTGCGGCGCCTCGCCCTGCGCCAGGCGCGCCGGGTCCGTGGGTTTGGGCGGCGCCAAGGGCATGAACAATCCCAACTGGCCTGCCTCCGTGTGGATGGCGGCGGGATGTTTCGCCAGCCCGAAGATCATCGGCCCGATGCCGTACCGCCCGCGATACCACCAATGCAGTCCTGCGTAGAGGAGCGTGGACTTGGTCGTCAGGTCGCCCGCTCGAAGCCGCGCTTCTCGGGCGTTCGCGCCGACTTCATGAAAGAACCCGGGATCATTGAGCCGCGCCCGCAGGTACTGCGGGCCGTCGTCGCGCCGTTTCTTCGACTGGCCAGCCCGGTAGAACTCCTCCACCAGCATCGCGTCCATTTGCCACACGAAGGCCGCGAGAAACTTGCGCTGCGAAACCTGCTCCTCGCCGAGCCATTCTTTGGCCATCGCCAGCCGGTCGGCCCGCAGCTCGACCTGCCGTTCGGCGAGTTCGCGGCTCATGGCGCCGACGCGCTCGGCGATGGCGCGATAGTCGGTTTCCGCAATCCCCTTCCGCGCCTCGTCGAGCTTGGCCGCGTCGCGGCGCGACAGGCGGGCGGCAAGCTGCGTCATATACTCGGCAATCATGGCCGCGTTGAGGAGCTGATTCTCCAGAACGTGCGCGTTCCAGAAAAGCTCGTCGTACGCCTCCAGCGACTCCGGCTGCGGCAGCGGTTCGGCCATCACCGGATGATCTTTCGCCGCGGCCAGGGCGGACTCCAATTCCTTTCGCAACTCGGGCAGGACCAGCAGCGTCTCGCGGGCGGAAAGCCTCGGCGCCCGATCGCGCGGCTTCAACTTGAGTTCCGCAAGACGGGCCTCGGCGAATTGCCGGGCTACCGGA
The DNA here is from genome assembly GCA_019347795.1 of Planctomycetota bacterium. Classification (GTDB taxonomy): domain Bacteria; phylum Planctomycetota; class Planctomycetia; order Pirellulales; family Pirellulaceae; genus JAHWKS01. The sequence continues at coordinate 2,708 of JAHWKS010000327.1, forward strand.
GGGAGGCCACTCTCGGCCAGGAGCGCGTCGGCGGCGGCCGTCTTCCCGTCATCCCACTTGCCCAGTAACGGCGAGAGGATTCCGACGCTGGTAACGACATCGCCTCCCACATAAGCCGTCGCGACATTGGCAAGCGCCTGCCTTTCGGCGAGCGACAACTCCTCGCCCTGGGCGGGACGGAGCATCGCGGATAGAGCGGCAACAGTCACGACGACAGCGAGGAGACGAGACGGCATAATGGTCCCTCCGATTGTTCACTCCGGAAGAGAACGCGGCGCCGAAATGTGCCGTTAGTTTACCGCCCCCCCGATCAAACTTGCAATCAAAATAACCAAAATTGTTCTACCTGTGGTCGCCTCATTTTCATCTGCCGCTTCGCCTGCCCGGTTGCCCGGTTTCCAGGTTTCGCTGCTTCGCCTCCCGAAGGAGCGTGTTGATTTCGCGACGGGCGGTGAGGTAGTAGCCGACGCCGATTGTGGCGATCAGGAGCGTGATCACCCGGAACGCCAGAGCGATGACGAAGCCTTGGCTCTCGGCGACCCTTTCCGGCGAGACGCGGCGGTAGAGGAAGTCGAGGGCGATCTCGTAGGCGCCCAGTCCGCCCGGCAGCGGGAGCGAGCCGAAGACGTTGGCCATCGGCGAGATCACCAGGTGCGTGACGAAGTCCGGGGCGTCGCCCGGCAGGCCGTGGGCGATGAGGTAGATTGCGGCGGCCAACAGGCCGTGAACGCCCAGGCCGATCACGATCGAGACGCCGATGATCCAGAGCCGCTGCCGGTACATCCGCAGCGCTTCCACCAGGTGCGCAATCGTATTCCCGACCGCCGGCAGTTCCGCCAGCGCATCCCACAACGGACTGGTGGTAAAGCCGGGCAGGAGCATCACCGCCATCGCCGCCGCGCCGGCGATCATGAAACCCAGGGCGATGCGGCACAGATTCTGGATGACCGCCAGCCCTTCCGGATCGCGGGCCGCGACCGCGCTCCAGTCCATCGTGAGATACGCGACCGACACCAGCAGAACCAGCGCGAACATCCCCAGCACGCGGTCCATGACCACCGTCGCCGCCGCCACCGCGCCGCGGCCCGGGTTCTGCCGCGCGACGAACACGGCTCGAATCGCATCGCCCCCGACGATCCCGAGGGTAAAGAAGTTCAGCAGGAATCCCAGGAACCCCAAGCGAAAGGCTTCCCGCAGGGTGAAGGGCAGTTGCACCGTCCGCACCAACAGATACCAGCGGATGATCGTCGCCGCGACGGCCGTGAGGGTGACCGCCGCCGCGGCCGCCAACAGCGGCCAATCCTTCGGCTGCGTGCGAAGCTGCTGAAAGCTGTCGTCGCGGGCGGCCTTGTGAAACAGCCACGCCAACAGCGCCGCCGAGACGGCCACCTTCCACACCGCCGCCGTCCAGCGGCGCAGCGTCGCGGCGGGCGACTTCGAAGCCGCGGCGGCGCTGGTGTTTGCGTGTTTCATCCCGCCTTGACGCCCCTCCCCCCGACTTGCTAACTTCAACGCTGGCGCGGAGGTTCGCATTCTCGCCTCGTCCGCCCGACCCTCGTGGGGGATTAGCTCAGTTGGGAGAGCGCTTGAATGGCATTCAAGAGGTCAGGGGTTCAAGTCCCCTATCCTCCACTTCCTCCGGCGCCTGATGATAGGCGCCGGTTTCTTTTCTGGTAAGGTCGCTTCCACGAAAAAAAGCCTCCCGGGTGCGGGAGGCTTTTTCCATGGGCCGGCGGGCGCTTGATTTCCCTCGATTGCTTATTGATCCAGATAATCGTCGTGGTTGATCCAGACCTCGCCGGTTGAGGCGTCGTAGAGCCAGCCGGCGTCCGCTTCGGCGGCCGTCGGCGGATTCGCTCCGGGGGCCTTCACCACGTCCGCCACTGCGGCCTCGACCAGGGGGTTGTCCGGAATCGAATGAATGTACGGGCCATGCACCAGCGCCCCGTCGGCGGCGTTGGTCGTGCCGGCGCGGTTGGTCTTCTGCGTCAGCAGGTCGAGCGTCGTGGGAACCACGCCGTCGTGATTCGTCTTATACAGCTCGATCTGCGCCCGCAGCGTGTGCAGGTTGAACAGGGCCGTATTGGACTTGGCGTCTTTGGCCGAGTCGGTGAATTGGGGAATGATCGTCGCCGCTAACACGGCCATGATCACGACCACAATCAGGATCTCTACCAGGGTGAAGCCGTGTGGGCGTCGCGAAGTCATGGAGCCAATACCTCGAATACCGTGGAGGGAAATCAAAACTGGCGTGATGCCGGTCGAAACAGCCGCCCGTCGGGTGCGCCCCTGGCCGGGTTCATTGCGGCGTCATCAATCATTTAGGTTGCGGTAAGAGGACGGTCAAAAAAGTTTTTTGCGGCGGTGCTTGACTCGCGGGATTCCGCAAGAAAGGGAAGCCCGGCGCCGGCGCCGCGGGGCTCGCTCGCCGATACAGGCGGCGCCAGCGCTCCGACCGGCGCCGCACTCGCAAACGGCTTTCTTGACGCACAGACCGCGAAATCTTTTAAGAGAACACGACTTAGCGGCTTCGCGTCCTTCGCAAGCGCCCTACGCTATCTAGTCTCTCCAATTCAAGCCGTCAGCCCGGATTGACGATGAATGACCACAAACAGGCGTAGATTCAGCGTCTCTTGAGAGAGTGCGCGGAGTTTGCCGTCTGTTTGTATGGCGCGTTCAAGTTCAACCGGGCAAATCGCGTGGGATCGGCGGCTTTCCCGAAGCGGACGAGAGTTTCGTCAGACCAGGCGCCCAATCGTTCCAGTCAGCGAAGGAGAATGGAAAACATGAGAACCCTCATCGGTCTGCCGCTGGTCGCCGTCGTGTTGGCGGCCCTGTCGGCAAGCACGGCCACCGCCGCGTACTGCGGCGCCGCCTGCTACAACAAGTGCGGATGCGAGCCGGCCTGCTGTCCGCAGCCCGCCTGCTGCACCGTCATGAAAACCTGTCGCGAGGTCGTCTGGGAAAAGCAACAGATGACCTGCTACAAGACGGTCTACGAGAAATCCTTGCAGACCAAGACGATCAACTGCGTGAAGTACGTCCCCGAGACGCACGTCAAAGAGTGCCCGTACACGGTCTGCAAGCCGGTCTACGAGCAAAAGACCCGCACCTGCACCTACACCGTGTGCAAGCCGGTCTGGGAAACCAAGACCAAGGACATCTGCTACACCGTGTGCAAGCCGGTCTGGGAAACCAAGACCAAGGACATCTGCTACACGGTCTGCAAGCCGGTCTACGAGACCAAGACCAAGACCGAGTGCTACACGGTCTGCAAGCCGGTCTGGGAAACTAAGACCAAGGACATCTGCTACACCGTGTGCAAGCCGGTCTACGAGACCAAGACCAAGACCTGCAACTACACGGTCTGCAAGCCCGTGTACGAGCAAAAGACCCGCGAAGTGTGCCACGTGGTCTGCAAGCCGGTCCACTACACCAAGGAAGTTCAGGAGTGCTGCGGCCGCTGGGAGACCCAGGTGACCGAGTGCCCGGGCCCGGTGGTGACCAAGTGCGTGCGTGAGCCCGGATGCTGGACGTGGGATCCTTGCTGCTGCCGTTGCGTGTACTGCCCCGGCGAGTGCAAGACGATCCAGGTGCAGTGCCCGCCGCGGAAGATCTGCAAGCGCGTGTGGGTCCCCGAGGTCCGCACCCGCACGATCAACTGCTGCCGCTACGAGCGGGAAGTGATCAAGAAGCAGGTCCCGTACACGGTCTGCCGGATGGTTCCCGAAGTTCGCACCAAGACGTACACCTACCAGGTGTGCCACATGGTTCCCGAGAAGGGCGTCAAGACGTTGACCTACAAGGTCTGCCGCATGGTTCCCGAGCAGAAGACCCGCACGTACACCTACCAGGTGTGCCGCATGGTGCCCGAGAAGTGCGTCAAGACCCTGACCTACAAGGTCTGCCGCATGGTTCCCGAGCAGAAGACCCGCACGTACACCTA
>JAHWKS010000328.1 GCA_019347795.1 Planctomycetota bacterium
CCTTTCTCTTCTCCTCCTGCCGCCGCTTCCAGCGGCGGCAGGAGGAGAAGAGAAAAATGGTTCGGCCCGCATGTGTTCTAGCCAGCGAAACTCCTTCACCCACGAGCAAGCTCGTGGGGGTCGCGAGGAAAGTTCATCGGAAAATCGCAACTCCAACCGCATAACCAAGGGCGCCAAGCTCCTCGCTCACGCATCGGCCTGAAACGCGACACGGTCAACAAAACCGACGCGGACCGTCTTAATGAACATAAGTATACATACCCACCGCCCGCCCGTCAAGCGCCCCGCCGACTTTTTTCTTCCGCAGATTCCAGGATTCCCGGCGCCAAGCCTCCAGCGCCTGTTAGGCGCCGGCTATTTGCCCGCGCCCGTCGGTTCCCGAGCCTTGGGAGTCGAGGATGCCACCCTCGATGCTTTCGGGAATTCCGGCAGTCCGAACCGTCGCACGCACGCCGACCCCGACGCCTCGCGGAGCCGTTGTCTTTCGAAAGGCCCCAAGGAGCTGCCGGAACAACTCTGTTTCGTGGCCCGTTAGGATGCGGTCACCTTCGGGAGCCACATCAACCAGCTCCCGGCTCGTGCGGAACCGGCTCATCTTCCCCAGGAAACTCGCGACCTAGGGTCTCGAAAAAGTTGAGCCAAAACTTGTACGCCGAGTTGTGCCGCAGGCAGTCCTCGCAAAACGCGTAGTCGCTGCCACCGGCGCCGATCGCAATGCCGATTCCGCTTAGAAGGACGTCGGCCCTGCCGCAGAAATGGCATCGCGACGGAACGTCTCGTTTGCCCATATGGCTTTCTCCTTCAGTGTTTGGCCGCTTCAATCCTGCTGGCGATCGCCGCCGCTACTTCGGCCAACGCTTGTGAAGCTAGATCCTTGATCCGCACCTCATCATTCGCAGCTAGCGTGCGGGCAAACTTCCTCCCGCAGCCAGCGATTTCCACGCGCAACGACGGGTCGGGGCAACGGTAATCCGGGCAGATAGTGACGCTGACTTTGTGAGCTTCCGGGATACGAAGCAACACGTTAGCCGCAAAGGTCTCGCCGTCGTCGGTCACGGTCGCCGGCTCCGACTCGCACCGCAGAACCGTGCGGAGTTCGTTGAGCATCGTCCGCAATTCGCCAAACGCCAACCTGCGGCACTGTTCCCGCATCACTTCGATTGCCCTCGCGCGGTTATCCCTGGGCTTGTGTCGCTCGCGAACAACCTGAACCGCTTCATCCGCGGCAGCCTGGAATCGATCTTTGTAGCTTGCCATCCGTGGGTCTCCATTTGTGGCGGCGCCGAGCCGCCAGGGGTGTCTCTAGCGCAAAACGGCACAATACCGATTGCGCCCTCTTGTGTCCTCGTCAGCATGCCGAAAAAGTTGGCAATGATCAAGATTAACCAACACCCGCCAATTACGTGCCCCCGATCGAAGCCCGGCGGCGGGGTGGCTGCCGCTGGACCCGCGTGGTACGAGCGGGGAATCCCAGCGACGCGTTATACGGGCGGTCGTTCCTGCTGGGGCTTCCGTGTAGGTACAGCCTCAGCCGCTGGCGGGAGGAGCGACGCGATGCTCCGCCGATCCACGGTGGGGCTTTATCAATGCGCCGCTCGGTCTATAGAATTGCGATTCTGAACGGTCCCGGCAAGGAGAATCGCTCGATGATTTACGGGTACTGGCACTTTGCCAATTCGATCGTTGACGACCTGTCTTTTGAAATTGAGATCGCCGGCAACGTGGACATCTCACCTGGGCGATTTTACCAGCTCTACCAGGGCAAGATGCGTGGCGTCGGCTTCTATTTCGGTTTGCAAACGGACCTCTACTATCCTCCCAACCAATGGCGAGGCCGTGGCCTGATCTTTTCGCGATGGGACACGTTCGACGCCGTGCATGCGCGCAAGGGCGAAAACGGCTGGATCGAGAACCCTAAAGTCAAGGAAGGCGGCTTTCTCGGCGTACGCGTACCGATGGAATGGACGCCGGGGCGATATTTTTGCCGCATTGCGCCGTCGGACACGGATGAACAAGGAACATGGTACGAATTCACGGCCCATAATCCTGATACTGGCCTTTCCGCATCCGCCGGGTCGTTGCGATTTCCTGCGGCTGGTATCGAATCAGGCGGAATCACCTGGACGGAAGCCTATGGTGGTAGGGCCCACGTCAACGTCTCGGATCCCCGCCGCATTCCACTGACCGATCTTCGCGTGCATTCGATCTCGGCGAATTCTGGCTCGCTGGCTCCAGTCCGATGTGACACGGCCTACGACGACAACGTTCCGAACTCGGATGCCACGTTCGAAGCTGGTGTGTTGATTTTGAGAGCAGGCAATGACGTTCAGCGTATTCACCCGGCCACGCAATACGCCTTAACGACGCAGTTTTAGGGGCTTCAAGGCAAACTGCTACTTGATCGGCGCCTCAGAAGACGAACATGGCGGGGGGACCAAACCTGGTGGAGGTTCCAATGGGCGATTCCGAAGTCGTTCTTTTCAACAACTGCCACAACCGTCCGCATTCCGAATTATTCGGATCCGGCGCCTTCTTCGATCTGGCTACAACTGGCAAGCAGGGAACACAGGCCCTCGACTTGGTTCGGGGACAACTTTGCGTGGTTCTTTCAAGGCCCCAGCCGGACCGCCTGACATTCGAATGGTATTCATTCCTCCGCGAACGACCCGATCCGACGAACGCCCGAAATCGGGTCATGTTCGGAAAGTTCCTCACGTCGGAGTCGATGCGTCCGGCCAAGGCGGTATGCGATAAGCGGTACGCGGACTTCTTCGACAAGAACGGCAACATCAAAATTGGCTCAGTGTTCCGCACCCGCATTTCGGACAAAGGCTTGGTGACGGTAGTCAGCGACGGTGGAGACGAGGCTGCTCCATCGAAACGCAAGCGCCGCGGTCGCCGCCAGGGATTCCAGGTGGATCGGATGCTTCGCCCCCAGCTGGAAAAATACGGCATGGACCGGGCGAGGGCCTTTTTCAAATCGGAGCAATACGTATGCGAGGACCATTCCGCCAGCAATCCCTACGACCTTCTCTGCACCAAGCGCCGAAAAACGCTGTACGTCGAGGTGAAAGGCGAGGTCGACCACGCTCGCAACCACAAAGGCAAGTTCCTTCTGTCGCCGCTTCGCGGCTGGGGAGGATTGGGGGCGATCGCGTTCCGCCAGCTTGCGCTGGCGGCTACATGCTGTCGCCGCTTCGCGGCTGGGGGGCGGATTGGGGTTCCTGGATTCGTGGGTTCCTTCGGCGGCCGCTTCGCGGCTGGGGAGGATGGGATGGCGGGAGTGGACTGGTGGCGTGGTGAAGTGGGACTCTGATTTTTTCGCCGATTTGATCCGAAGCCCCCGACGCGAGTCGGTGGGAGCTGTCCCTCAAGCAGCCTAACGAGCGGCGCCTTCCCAACCTCTCCCGATCCCTGGGCGCCTGGCGCCCGCGTTTCCAGGTGGTGGAGGGGATGGACGCCGACGTCGGCTGGGTTGCCCGAGGGATTTCTCCCGCCGACTTGCGTCGGGGGCTTCCAAGGGAGACTCCTAGGTTCCTCCTGTCGCCGCTTCGCGGCTGGGGAGGATTGGGGGCGATCGCGTTCCGCCAGCTTGCGCTGGCGGCTACATGCTGTCGCCGCTTCGGGGCTGGGTTGTGGCTTCCTGGCGCCTTTGCTTCCCCGGGGGGCGGATGGGCGATGCGGAGTCAATCTGCCGGCGATCTCGCTCCGGGGAGGACTCGCAGGAGCGTGAGGGAGGGACATCGCATTGCGCGACCGCCGTTCACCTGTTCCTCGCTGACGCTTCGGTTGGTTTAGGTCGTCTCCTCGGACATCCAGCGGAGGTAGTCGGCGTCTCCGGCGATGATGGGTGTGGCGAGGATCTCCGGCGTCTCGTAGGGATGGGCCTCGCGAATGGCGGCGGCGGCCCGGTCGAACAATTCTTGGCGGGTCTTGATGGTGCAGGTCCATTCCTCCGACGTTTCGATCTGCTCGTTCCAGCGATAGCAACTGACGATCGGTCCTCCGACTTGCACACAAGCCGCCAGCCGCCGCTCCACCAGAAGCCGCGCGATCTTCTCCGCATCCGCCTTGCCGGCGGTCGTCGTGACGATTTGGATGGCGTCGGTCATGTCCATGCTCCCTATTCACGCTTTCTCGCGGCCCCATAGGGCTTCTGCGATCCAATCGAGGTCGTCGATCTGCTGGCTTTGGGCGTCGCGGGGAATCGGGGCGCCGGCGGCGTTCAGGGCGTTGAAGACCAAGAGCCGCAGCACGCTCGCCAGCGGGTGCGATGTCTTCTGAGACAGGGCCCGCGACACCAGGCGGTGATTGCGGTTGAGCATCACCTCGTTCTTCTGCGGCGGGGCGTCGGCGAAGTGCTGGTCGATCAGCCGCTGAAAGCCCGCCGGCACCGTCCCTTCCTTCTTCAGATCGTCGAATGTCTTTGACAGTTCGTACCGCTCATTGAGAAACGCCATCACCGGCTGATGCGAGTGGAACGAAGCGCACAAGATTCGCGCATCGGCCGTAGCAAGAAAATCCCGCCATGCATCGGGTGCCTCCTCCACGTCGTGAATGCCCAGCACCGTCGAGGCGAAGCCGGGGGCGCTGGGGCTGGCGGTGCGAAGGTCGATGGCGCCCGCCTCGCCGGACTCATGCTCGTCGGCGATCCACGCCGCCAAGAGCGACTCCTCGAAGCTGCGCAGCGCGTGGACGCAAGGAACGTCGTTTCCGGCGAAGAGATCGTTCACCCACCGCTCCTGCCGGCGATCGGTGTTGTACCAGACCACACGGTCCGCCTCCTGCTCGAAGAGCGGATCGGCCTGGCTCTTCTCCAGAATCTGCTCAATGGCGAGCTGCCCCTGCGAGGTCGGCAGCCGGTAGGTCCGCCGCAGTAATCCCCGCAATCGCTCGTCGTGCAAGGCCGAGCCGGCCAGCGTGTAGCGGTGCCAGGCGATGATCGAATCGAGCTTCGTCGGATCGCTCTCCGCCAGGCTCTCGAAGTACTCGTACAGCTTCTGCTCCAGCGTGAGCTTGACCTTGAGGAATGCGTCGTCGCGCACCAGGTCCTCGCGGCTGGCGGTGGGCGAGCAGTCGTGCAGCTCCAACACGCCGCGGAGGAACGACGCCCACGGCGGCAGCAGGTCGCGGATTTTGCGGGCGATCACCATCCGCCGCACCGTGACCGCCACCGTCGCCTCATCCGCAAAGCCAGGCGTCCCCTGCGGAGAGACGTAGAGCGCCCCGGCGATTGAGACCGGCTTCTCCAACCGAAGCGGAATCACGTCCAGCGGCGTCTCGTGGAAATAGCCTTCCAATTCCAGCTCGACCGACTCGCGGTCCGGCGTGGGGTCGAACCACGCGACGTTGATCACGTTCACCCGTTGGGCGCCGCCGTTGAGGAAGATCGGCACGGGCAGGAAGTCGGCGAACTCTTTAATGGCGGCCTCCAGCGGCGCCTCCTGTTCCGACAGCGACTGATGCGACGGCTTGAGGTGCAGCGTAATCGACGTGCCCGGCGCCTCGCGATCGCTGCTGGAGAGGAGGATGTCGGTTCCCGGGCCGGCCTCCCAGCGAACCGCCTCCGGGCAGTCGAGCTTGCGGCTCTCGACCGTGACCCGTTCGGCCAGCATGAAGGCGCTGAAGAGCCCGACGCCGAACTGGCCGATCAAGTCGTCCCCCGAGCCGCTGGCCCGCTCGGCGATCTCCGCCGCCACCTCGTCCAGCGAGTGCACTGGCCGGCCGCGCTTGATGAGGCCGGTGATGCCGGCGCCGAGCGTGCCGAGATACGTTTCGGCTTCCTCGGGCGACAGTCCCACGCCGTCGTCGGAGAAGCGAAGGGTGCGGGCGGCGGCGTCCTGCACGATGTCGATCCGCCCCTGAAAGCTGAGGTCCCGCTTGCGGCGGCGGAGCACGGCGTCGTGGGCGTTTTGGATCAGCTCCCGGACCGGGGTATCGGCCCGGCTGTAGAGCGACGAGCCCATAATCTCGATGATGCCGGCGATATCGACCCGAAACGGAATCCGGCGCGACCAGGAAGCCATGCGACCTCTCATCTATGCGGACAAAGCGAAACCGCCATTGTAGGCGCGGCCGCGACAGGCGTCACCGTGACGCCGGCCATGCCCAAGCTCACCCTCCGCGACCTGTTTCGCCGTCGTGTGGCATTTCCCGCCCCAGCGAACTAGCAGTGCCCGCGACGGGAGAAGGGCCAGCGAATCGCATAGGATAAACCCCATGCCAGCCTGTCCTCGGAGGCTGTAAATGGACACCAAGGCCCAACAGAGCGCTGTTTCTTCGGCTCTTGGCGCTGTCGCCGATCTCAACTGGCGTCTCGCCGTCTTAAGCGACTGCTGCACGCAAAACGGCGACCTGAGGGCGGCGGACCTTGCCGCCGAAACCGTGAAGCTTCTGGAGAGGATCAGCGACCGCCTCGCCGCGGTGCGCGACCAACCTGGTCAGTCAAAATAGCCCACTATCCCGGCGGGGTTTGCGCTGCTTCGCGTCCTCCGGTATCATGACCCCAGCGGAAGATCGAGCGGAGCGATGGAGTGATGGAGTGATGCGTGGTTGAAAGCAGCGAAGATTAGTTTTCCACGATTCATTGTCGGGTCCCACCACTCCACCACTCCACCACTCCACCACTCCACCACTCCACCACTCCACCAC
>JAHWKS010000329.1 GCA_019347795.1 Planctomycetota bacterium
AGCGACGGCCGCCGCCGGCGCCGAGGTTCGGCCCACCCATGCCCAGCCCCACGCTGATCAGCCCGGAGAGCGAATGCGTCGAGCTTTGCGGGATGATGTGCGGCGAGATTCCGCGGATCCCCTCGTCGAAGAATCTCCGAATTGAGGCCCCGGCGAGAATCCGCCCCGGGTACCGCGGGATCCCTAGCACGCTCCACGAGGCATAGTCGTCGGTGCTTCGACCGCTTTCCCCGATCGCCCGCACCACGGCCGCGACGGCGTCCCCCGCCTGTTCATCGGCGTGCTTGAGCAAGCTCGCGGGAAGGTTCCGGGCCTTGAGCAAGTTCGCGTCGCGGCGGAGCGAGTCGATCTCCGCCGCGGTTGCGCTCGCGCGGGCGAAGTTGCGGACCACGCCGACCACGCTTGGGAACGAAGCGGCGCTGGACGCCCCTGCGGGAACGTCCGTCGGGAGAAGCGATGCGGAGAGCATGCGGAGAAAAGGTCCCCGAGGAGGCGACGATGCCGGTTGCGACAAGCTACGCCGCCCGGGCTTGAGGCGGATTGTCGAGCTTGGCCTTGAGCAAGTCGAGCAAGTCACCGACCACCACCACCTTCTCCAGGTCCTCGCTGCCGATCTCGATGTCCAGCCGATGCTGGATTTCCAGGATGACGCTGGCCAGGTCGATCGAGTCGAGCTTCAGCCCCTCGCGGAGCTGCGTGTCGTCCGTCAGATCGTCGTATTTCTCCCAGGTTTCCTCTTCGAGAATTTCCAACAACGTCTGGCGAAGCTGCGTGCGATCCATCGCGGACGCTCCTATATGCTGCGGACGCGGAGGCGGAATTCCGCCTGAGAAGCCGAATCGACGCGGATGATAACGAAACCCGCCAATACAGCAAGAGCAACCTACAGCTTGGCCAAGCTCCGCAGCTCCTTGGGCAGCGGGAAATATACGTCTTCGCTGCGGATGGCGCGGGCCTCGACTTCCGCGTCGAAGCGCTGGCGGAGAAATTCGATGCACTCTTCCACCACCGATTCCGGGGCGCTGGCGCCGGCGGTCACCATCACGGTCTCGTCGCCGGTGAACCAGTTCAAGTTGATGTCTCCCGCGCCGTCGATCAGGTGGGCCGGGATGTCTCGCTCGCGGGCGATTTCCTTGAGCCGCTGGCTGTTGGAGCTGTTCTGGCTTCCCAGCACCAGCACGATGTCGGCCTCGGTCGATAAGAGCCGCACCGCCTCCTGCCGGTTCTGCGTGGCGTAGCAGATGTCTTCCTTCGGCGGCCCTTCGACCTGCGGGAATCGCTCGCGGAGCCGGCGGATGATCCGGTTGGCGTCGTCCACCGAGAGCGTCGTCTGCGTCAGGTACGCCAGCTTCGCCTGCGGGGAAAATTCCAGCCGGTCCACGTCCCCGGGCGTCTCGACCAGCACGATCGCCTCGGGCGCCTCCCCCATGGTGCCGATCACCTCGTCGTGCCCCTCATGCCCGATGAGGATGATCGTGTAGCCCCTGGTGGCGTACTTGATCGCCTCCAGGTGCACCTTGGTCACGAGCGGGCAGGTGGCGTCGATCGCTCGCAGCTCTCGCGACTTCGCCGCCCGCCGCACCTCGGGCGCCACACCGTGGGCCGAGAACAGCAGGTTGGCGCCGGCCGGCACGTCCTCCAGATCATCGACGAACACCGCCCCTTTGGCCCGGAACGTCTCGACCACAAACTTGTTGTGGACGATCTCGTGATAAACGTATACCGGCGGCCCAAACGCCTGCAGCGCCAGGTCGAGGCTCTCGATCGCCATGTTCACCCCTGCGCAAAACCCCCGCGGGGCGGCCAAAATAATCTTCATTCTTGAAATCGCTCCTTTCCTCTCATCATAATAAACCGCCCCCCGCCGGCCTACGCCGGCAATCTTAGAACCGGATTCCACCCCACCCCCTTCACACAACCGCCCTCCACAATGAACCTCGCCATCCTCATCCGCATCGCCATCCTGTTCCTCCTCACGCTTGCGGTTTCGCGCTCGGCGCCGGCGAAAGAACATGCCAATCGCCTCCCGCACGCCGCCCCGGCCGAAGCCGGCATGAACGCAGAGCCGCTGAACCTGATCGCTCCGGCAATGCGGCAATTCGTCGAAGAGGGCCAAATCTCCGGCGCCGTCACGCTGGTCGCCCGCCAGGGGAAGATCATCCATCACGCCGCCGTGGGCGACGCCGACATCGATGCCGGGCGCCAGATGCAAAAAGACACGATCTTCGCCATCGCCTCGATGACCAAACCGATCACCGCCACCGCCGTAATGATCCTGCGGGATGAAGGGAAGCTTTCGCTGGACGATCCGGTGTCGAAATTCATCCCCGAGTTCAAAAACGCCACGCTCGAAGGAAAGCCGCTGGAGCAGGAAATCACGGTCCGGCGCCTGCTGACGCACACCTCAGGCCTGGCCGGCAGCCAGCAGAACGAGGGAACGCTGAAGAATACGGCCGAGGCGCTCGCCGGTCGGCCGTTGGCGTTCGCCCCCGGCGCCCGGTGGTCCTACAGCCCCGGCCTGTCGGTTGCAGGGCGGGTGGTCGAAGTCGCATCCGGCGCGTCGTTCGACGAGTTTCTCCAAAAGCGCATTTTCGAGCCGCTGGCGATGAACGACACCACGTTCCATCCCACGCCCGAGCAGCAGAAGCGCATCTCGCGGCTCTACAAGCCTGGCGAGGAGAAAGGTTCGCTCGCCGCGACGACCCATTGGCTGAGCGAACTCTCGCCCGATCGCACGCCGAATCCCTCCGGCGGCCTCTTCTCCACCGCGGCCGACATGGCGCAGTTCTACCAAATGATCCTGAATGGCGGCGAAGTTGACGGCCGGCGGATCGTCTCGCGCGAGGCCGTCGAAGAGATGACGAGCATTCAAACGGGCGAGCTGACGACGGGCTTTACGCCCGGCAACGGATGGGGACTCGGCTGGTGCGTGGTCCGCGAGCCGCAGGGGGTCAGCCGCATGCTTTCCCCCGGCTCGTTCGGCCACGGCGGGGCCTTCGGCACGCAAGGCTGGATCGACCCGAAGCGCGAAATGATCTTCGTCCTCATGATCCAGCGCACCGAGTTCGGCAACAGCGACGCCTCCAAGATCCGCGAAACCCTCCAAAAGCTCGCCGTCGAAGCGGCCGAGGGCGCCGAGTGACGCAATATCGCGACCAGCCGGGTTTCCAAAGCAATTCTCGGCAGTTCCGATGACCGAACGTATGCGGATTCGGGTAGAACGATAGGTGCGGGAGCGGTGGCGTGACGATGGGCGGCGATGTGGAAACAAATCGGACTGAGGCGCCGGCGCCGGGCGCCAGTCGGGCGATCGTCGTCGGCGGGGGCGTGATCGGGGCGGCCTGCGCCCACTACCTCGCCTCGGCGGGGTGGAGCGTGGAGGTCGTCGAACAGGGAGAATTCGGGCGCGGCTGCTCGCATGGGAATTGCGGACTCATCGTCCCCAGCCATGTGCTCCCGCTGCCGGAGCCGGGCATGATGCGATCCGCGCTCAAGGCGGTCTTTCAGAAGAACGCGCCGCTGGCCGTCAAACCGCGCCTCGACCCGGCGATGTGGATGTGGTTCTTCCGCTTCGCCCTGCGGTGCAATCGCCGCGCGATGCTCGAAGCCGGGCGGGCAAGGCAGGCGCTGCTCGCGTCATCTCGCAAGTTGTGGAATGAGCTGGTGGAAAACGAGCGGCTGGAGTGCGAGTGGGAGGAGCGCGGACTGCTTTACGTCTACCGCTCCACCGAGGCGATGAATGCGTTCGCTCGGGCCGATCAGCTCTTGCGGGAGGAATTCAACATCGCGGCCGAGCGGTGGGACGCTGACGAACTGGCCGAGCGCGAGCCGGCCTTGAAGCCGGGGTTGGCGGGGGGCTGGTACTATCGCGAGGAGGCCCAGTTGCGCCCCGATCGGCTCCTGGCCTCGTGGCGGCGCCGGTTGACGGAGCGCGGCGTCGTGATTCACGAACACGCAAAGATGGACGGCTTTGTTCACGAAGGAGGCAAGGCCGAGGCGATTGTCACCGACCGCGGCGAGTTTCCCGGACACGCGTTCGTCATCGCGACCGGCGCGCTGACGCCGCGTCTGGCGAAGCATTTGGGGCGCCGCATGCCCATTCAGCCCGGCAAGGGCTACTCGATCACGATGCCGCATCCCCCGCGGCGGCCCGCCATGCCGCTGATCTTTCCCGAAACGCGGGTCGCGGTGACGCCGATGCAAACGGGGTATCGCTTGGGATCGACGATGGAGTTCGCCGGTTACGACGCCACGCTCCGCCGCGACCGCCTGGCGATGCTGAAGGCGGGCGCCGAGCCGTTTCTCATCGAGCCATGGCGCGACCCGGTGGAGGAGGAATGGTTCGGCTGGAGGCCGATGACCTTCGACGGCGTTCCCATCATCGACCGCAGCCCGCGGCTGGAGAACGTCCTCGTGGCTGCCGGGCACAACATGGAAGGCGTGGCGATGGCGCCCGCCACGGGGAAACTTGTGGCCGAGATGCTGACCGGCAAGCCGCCGCACCTGCCGCCCTCGCCGTATCGGCTGACGCGGTTCGGACGGTTCGCGTAACGCCGTGACTGGCGGGAGCACGCTGAATGTTGCACGGCAACTAGCGGTTGAGCTCGAAGACGATCGAGATGCCGCCGATCGTCAGGTCCTGATCGTTCACGGGCAGGGTAATCTCCTGGCCGGCCGCCACGTCGACCCCCTCCTGCCGGCCGCGGGCGATGCCGCGCCCGAAGTGCATGATATCGAACCCCGTGCCGATCGAGATGTCGCGCGTCAGCTTGTAGGTGGCCGTGGCGCCCACCTGGCCGTAGATCACGAACTCGCTGTAGTCCTGGCTGGGATAGAACTGGTAATTGATCGCCGGCACGAAACGAGACTCGATGGCCGTCACCCAGCGGGCCGTCTGATGGTGAATCCGCACGCCGAGCTGCCCGCCCAGCATGTTGTTCTCAACCTGATTCAGCGCGACCAGTTGCTGCAGCATGATCGTGGGATCCATGGGATCGGGGATTTCAACAAACTCCGGATCTCGATCGATGAACTTCATGAACCGGGCGCCGAACATCGGCTCGATAATGTAGTTCTTCCCCACCGGCTTCCAGCGGAAGGTCTTGTTCACCTCGACGCCCTCGAAGTCGCCTGAATTGTCGGACGCGTTGGGACCGTCCAGGTGGAAGGCCGTCACCAGCCAGCCGTGGTCGGTGTCCATCATGTAGCCGAAGTCGACGCGGTTGCCCCAGGTGAAGTCGCCTTCGTAGGGGGCGTCATCGGTTTCGGACCGCTGCACGTTCCAGTACAGCCGTTCGTAAGAGAAGAAGAAGCCGATGTTCGGTTCCGGATAGCCGCCGTAGGTCCCCACGTCCGCCGGAGCGAAGAATTGATAATCGGGCTGAAAGTAGTCCAGGGGGATTTGCGGCTGCACCAGGCCGGGGTGATCCTGCTCCCAAAATCCTGCTCCGCCGAATTGATGCGTCGTGGGCGGAAACTGAGCCGTGGCGGGCGCGGCCATCCCCGCCGTCAGTGCCAGAAGCAACAGCAAGAGCGTGATGCGTGAAATCGACATGACTGGCTGGCGCCTCTCGATTGCAAGCTCCAAACGCCTGCGACGCCCCCCGGGACGACGCGATTACGGCTTGTAGCGGTAGTATCGGAACTACCTGTCGTTCAAGTTGAGCAAGAAAGGAAAGGGGCGCCGAAAATTGCGCCGCCGACGGGCGCCGCCGACGATCAGGCAATCTGAAGAAGACGCCCTCGCCCGCAAAATTGCCGGACGAGGGGGCCGGGCGTATACTTTCGTGAAGTTCACCCCAGCCGGCGGCGGAGCGCCCTCCGCCGATCCCCCTCCTCGCGATGTTCTCCTCATCATGGCCGATCGATTCCTCGCCGTCTTGGGACTGTTCCTAACCATCGCCGTCGGGGCGCCGCTCGCGGCAGAGGAGGCGCCGGCGCCGGCTTCCCAAACAGAAGGCGCCGTCGCGCCGGCGGAGAACGCATTCGTCCGGGTGCGGCGAGACGAGAACGGCGTGGCCGAGGCGCTGGAAACGGCGGCGGTGCGATATCACGGCGCCGACGGAAGCTACGTGGACCTGGTGGGGGCCGTTCACGTTGCGGATCGCGACTACTATGAGCAGTTGAATCGCCAGTTCCGCGACTTCGACGCGGTGCTTTACGAGCTGGTGGCGCCCGAGGGGACGCGGATTCCCCAAGGCGGACCCGAGGAGGAAAACCGCCACCCCGTCTCGCAGCTTCAGGGCGGGATGAAAAGCCTTTTGGAGCTGGAGCACCAGTTGGAGGTGATCGACTACACCCGGCCGAACCTCGTGCACGCCGACATGTCGCCCGAGGAATTCGCTCAGTCGATGAAGGACCGCGGTGAAAGCTTCCTCCAGATCCTCATGATGATGACGATGGAAGGCATGGCCGAGCAGAGCCGGGCGACCGAGGAGGCTGAGGCGGGCGGATTGGTGGACCTGGCGCTGTCGCTGGTGTCGCCCAAAAAGGCCTCGCGCGTGAAGGAGGGCTTCGCCCGCCAATGGGAGAATGTGCTGTCCGGGCGGGGGTTGGAAATAAATGCAGAGAACGCCGCCCAGTTGAGCGACCTGGAAATGCTGTTGGCGATGTTCTCCAGCAACCGCGCCGTGCGGCTGAAGCGG
>JAHWKS010000330.1 GCA_019347795.1 Planctomycetota bacterium
TCTTCCGATCTCGGTCCACAGCCGAATCGTCCACGACGAGCACGCTAGGCATAGCACACCTCTGAAAAAGGCGACGGTGTTGGTCGATCAGGATACCACGTCCGCTCACGCTCCGCACCGGGCGCGTCCTTTCGCGGAGCGAAAGACGACCTAGCCGGGAACGAATTCTTTCTCAACGACTATGCGCGGCTTTCTTCTTTCACATGTTCGGCAAGCGTCGCGGCGAGCCGCTCAACGCTCCGCTCCACCTCCGCAAACTCGTCCTCTAAATGCTCCAAGCGACTGGTGCGCCCCATCGCCTCCAGACGCTCCGCCGATTGCATCGCGCGGCCGGCGTGGAAGCAGCGTATGGACCCTTTCAGCACGTGAGCGGCGAACTGGAGCCGGGCGGCGTCCGACGTTTCCACTGCGCGACGCAGGTTGGCCATCAGCCGCGGGCGCTCCTCCAAGAAGCTCTCTACCAGATCGCACAAAAGCCGCTGGTCACCGCCCACGGCCCGAAGCGCGGCGGCCGGGCTCCAGACCTGGGGGACTCGATTGTCTTCTTCGTCGCCGTCCGCCTCGGCGGCTGGAGACTCGGCCGACTCCCAGGCGCTGCGGCTTTCGCCGTGGCGGGATTCACCGTCGGCGCGCGCCCGCCGCAGCGCCAGCACCTTCTCCAGAGTCGTCAGGAACTGCCGGATCTGGATCGGCTTGGAGATGTATTCGTCGGCGCCCGATTCCAGGCACCGTTCCCGGTCCCCCTTCATGGCGTGCGCTGTGAGCGAGATGATCGGCGTCGGCGGGCGATGCGCCGCTTGCTCGCGGCGTCGGATTTCCCGCGTCGCGGCCAGGCCGTCCATCTCGGGCATTTGCACGTCCATGAGAACGAGGTCGAAGTCCACCTTCTCCCACGCCTCCAGCGCCGCCCGGCCGGTGCCCACCACCGTCACGTCATGCCCCTGCCGGCGAAGCAGGCCCACGGCGAGCTTCTGGTTGACGATGCTATCCTCGGCTAAGAGAATGTGCAACTGGCGCCAATCACGGGCATGGGCGGGCGAGGCGGCTTCGACCTCGTCGGCTTCCAACGCCCGCACGCCTAAGACCCGTCCCACGGCGTCGAACAACTCCGATTGCTTGATCGGCTTGAGCAGGCATTCGGCCACCTCCAATTCGCGACAGCGGCGGATATCGCCCGGCCGGTCCCCCGAGGCCAGCATCAGAACGACGTCGGCCCGGTTGAGACCGCGCCGCTGCGCCTCCGCGGTGATCCGCTCAATTAAGTCGAAGCCGCTCATCCCGGGCATGTGGGCATCGATCAACGCGAGACGGAACGGCTGTTCGGACGAGGCCAGAGCCCGCAGCGCCTCTTCTCCATCCTGGGCGAGCGTCGGGGCCAGGCCCCAACTCTTGAGCATCTCATCCAGGATTTCGCGATGAGTCTGGTTGTCGTCCACCACCAGCACCGGCATGTCCCGAATGCTCTCGACCTCGTCCACCGGCGCGGCGCCCTCTTCGCCCTTGGCGATGGGAACCGTCACCGTGAAGTGGAACGTGCTGCCGCGGCCGACCTCGCTCTCCACGCCGATGGCCCCGCCCATCAGGTCCACGAGCTTACTGGAGATCGCCAGTCCCAAGCCGGTTCCGCCAAAGCGCCGGGTCGTGGAAGCGTCTGCCTGCTCGAAGGCGTCGAAGATGCGCCGCAACTTATCGGCGGGCACGCCCACGCCGGTGTCCTTCACCGCAAACCGCAGCGTCGCTGCCTCCTCCGTCTTCGAATCACACGCCACGTCCAGGATCACTTCGCCCTGCTCGGTGAACTTGATCGCATTCCCCACCAGGTTAAAGACCACCTGCCGCAGCCGCGTGCTGTCGCCGACGATCATCTCCGGCGCCGCGGGATCGAACCGGCAGGCCAGCTCCAATCCCTTGTGGTGGGCGCGGAGGGAAAGCGTCTTAATCGTATCGCCCAGCACCTCGCGAAGATCGAGCGGCTCGTACTCCAGGTCGAGCTTGCCCGCCTCAATCTTCGAAAAGTCCAGAATGTCGTTGATCACCGTGAGCAGCACCTGTCCCGACTCGCGGATCATCGTCAGGTACTCGCGCTGCTCGTCGTTCAGCTCGGTCTCCAAAAGCAATTCCGTCATGCCGAACACGCCGTTGAGCGGCGTGCGAATCTCATGGCTCATGTTCGCCAGGAATTCGCTCTTGGCCACATTGGCGGCCTCGGCGGCTCGCTTCGCCTCTTCGCGCTCTTGCTCAATGCGAATGCGATCCGTGACATCCCAAAAAATGCCTTGGACGCCTGTGCACATGCCCCGGCTGTCGAACAGCGGCGTCTTGCGCACCTCGACGTAGAGTTTTTCTCCGTCGGGGGTCGTGTGCTCGTCCACCGTGGCGTATCCCTGCCGCTGCTCGATCACCCGGCGGTCGTCCTCCTGGTACTTCGCCGCCAGCTCGGGAGGGAACAAGTCGCGATCGGTCCGGCCGAAGATGCGATCTGCGGGGCGCGCGACGAGGTCGCAGAACGACTTGTTCACAAATACGAACTGCCCGTTCAAATCCTTGCGAATGACGTGGACCGGCAGGTTCTGCACGAGCGACTCGTACAGCGCCTCGGACTCCTCCAGCCGGCGCCGCGCCTCGCGCTCGACCGTCACGTCGCGGAGGAAAAGCGTGAACACCGCCCGGCCGCGCAGGGGAACGGGCTGAATGGCGATCTCCGCCATGAAGGGCTCGCCGTTTTTCCGCTGCAGCGTCAACTCCATGCGCTTGCCCACCATCGAGCCTTGCCCGGTCGATTGGTAGTTCTTCAGGTTGTCGTGATACCGCTTGCGAGACTGCGGGGGGAAGAACAGCTCGGCCAGATCTTTGCCAATCGCCTGGTCGCGCATGCAGCGGAAGGTGGCCTCCGCGGCGCGGTTGAACTCGAGGATTTTCCCTTCCTCGTCGATGGTGATGATGCAGTCGATGGCGGCCTCGAAACATGCCCGCAGCCGCATCTCGCTTTCGCGCAGCTCGCCGGCCGTCTCCCGCTGCTCGCGCAGGTCGCGCGAGACGACGGCGTAGGAGACCACGTCCTTCGATCCGCCGCGCTGCGTGAGCACGACCATC
Source organism: Planctomycetota bacterium (assembly GCA_019347795.1). GTDB lineage: Bacteria > Planctomycetota > Planctomycetia > Pirellulales > Pirellulaceae > JAHWKS01. The sequence goes on from JAHWKS010000330.1 coordinate 3,094, forward strand.
GACACCGGCGTCTCGACTTTGTCCTTTCCCGCCAGCGTGAAGTCTCCCTGCCACACGCCCTCCGCCGCGGCGGCGGGCAGGATCGTTTCCTCCAGTTGCCGGCGCCGCACCGGGGGGTGGAAGTCGGCGAGCTTCAGCGTGTTGACCGGATGCTTCGGCCCCAGGCCCATCAGCGATCGGGCGGCGCGGTTCAGGTAGATCACCGACTGCTGCGCGTTGGCGACGCACACGAAATCGGGCGTTGTCTCGAGGATCGTCCGCCACTGCGTCTCGGCGAAGTGAATGCGACGATGATCTTTGGATTTCTTCTCCAGCGCTTCCCGGGTCTGCTGCGTCAATTGCGTTTGCTCGGCCAGCCGCTCCTCGGTTTGCTGCGACTTCTCGTTCTGGCGGCTGAGCGCGTCTTTCGCTTCTTTGGTTTCTTGCGATTGCGACGCGAGGGCGGTCTGCGTTTCCGCGAGCTGCTCATCGCGGCGCCTCACCTCCGCTTCCAGCGCGGCCCGCCCCGCGGTGAGCGCCCGCTCCAGCCGACGCCAAACGGCATAGATCCCCGCCGCGAGAGCGATCACCGCCACGCCGATCAAAAGCCCCGGGAAGTGGATGCCTCCGTCTCCGCCGAAAACGGCGAGTAGAACGCAGGCGGCCCCCGTTGCGGCCAGCAGCCCAAGCAGCGCGTATAGCCACGCGGCGCGATTCATAAACGCTTCCGCATCGGGCGCAACGTCGATGGTCCGCCCAAGAACAATTACCTCAATCAGCGCGCCTCGACGCGCGCAGACAAGCCCATTCCCTGCTAGTCATCGTGCCTCATTCGCCGGCGCCCGTCAAGCAAATTCAACCCCGCCGATCGAGTTTCCGCCGACGCAGCGGAAGGGCCTGCCGATCGCGGCGAAGGCGATGTTTAGGGCGTTTTGAACAGATCCAGAAAGCGGTCTTCGTAGTCGGCGAAGACGCCGAGCTGGTCGAGCACCTGCTTGAGCTCGTAGGCTTTGGCGCGGTCTTCTTGGGCTTGGGAGAAGAGGCGTTCGATGCGGCGCTCCTCTTCGGGACTAAGGCGGTCCTCCTCGTCCGGTTCGATCGCGAACGACTCCTCCTCCTCGTCTTCCTCGACCGCATGCTGCACGCGCAAGAGGAGCTCGCCCAATTGCTGCTCCATCGCCTCCGCCTGCTCCGCCAGTTCCGAAAGATCGATGGTCACGTCGGCCATGGCGGTGAAGACGTTCAGCACAGACAGCGATGCTTTAGGAAATGGGAGTTGGGCGAAGACTGACGGCATCTCGCCCAACAGGCAGGCGCCGCGCAGTTTCCGCTCGGCCGCGGCGCCCAAGAGGACGCCGTTGAGTCCGCCGATGTGGCCTTCCTCGAGAATGGTCAGCTCCTGCTGCCTTAGCTTGTCGAGCGTTTCGCGATCCGTGGCCGCTCCGAAGACGCGGCTCTCGTGCTCGGGGCGCATCTGCGTGGCCATGGCGGCGAAGGTGAATACCTGCTCGACGCCCAACTCCTCGGCGTACTCGATCAGCCGGCGGCAGAACGCATAACGTCCCATCGGGGGCTGCGCTTCTCCAATGAAGACCACCAGGTCGCGCTGCTCGCCGGGATCGCGCCAGACGAAGAACCGGCTCCGCGGCAGCCGGCCCGCACGGATCAGGCCGTCCTTCACCTCGACATGCTCCACGTCGAACAGTTCGCCGGCCGCCATTTCGGCGAAGGCGTGCATGCCGAGCTTCGCCATCAGGTAATAACCCGCGCTGATCGCCACGTTGCCCATGCCGGGCCACACGGCAACCAGCCAGGGACGATGAAGCTTCATTTCCTGGGGCATTCGCTTCGCCGCCTCCATGAAAAAGGGAATCGTCGAGGCGACCGAAGCGCGTGCAATTGATATGCCGCAACTCTTGAATCGACGCGACGATTGCTTCCCGGAGGCGAAAGAGCCCGGCTTCCGAGCGAGCCGGGCTCAACTTTGGGCGAATCCAATGACCACGATCAAACGCGGGCGCGGGCGATGGCGTCGATGGCGGCCTCCAATTCCTCTTCCTCCTCGTCGTCGTCCAGGAACAAGCCGTCGAAAGCTTCGCCCTCGCCGCCGGCGGAAGAATTCTGCTGCCCGCGGAGGAATTCAATCACCGGAAGCAGGTCGGCGATGTTGGCCAAGCCGTTGCCGTCCACGTCGAGGTAGGGCGGCAGGCCGTCCGCGGACGCCGGGCGGACGCCGTGCGCCCGTTGGTCGTTCACGATCGGGAGGAGATCGGCGACGTTCACCACGCCGTTGCCGTCCACGTCCAGGTTGTTCACCGGATTGGTGTCGAAGTTCTCCGCGCCGACCGGGTTGACGAACGTGCCGACGCTCGAGGCGACGGGCGGATCGAAATTCCCCAAGAGCGGAAGGGCGAAGTTCTCGCCGAACGGCAGGAGCAAATCTTCGCCGAACGGCTCAGGTCGGAAGCCCATGTTGTACGCCTGGCCCGCCGGCACGACGCCGTCGATGTCGGCGATGAGCACGGCTCGGTCCGCAGGATCCAGCGCGAACGCCCGGCTCGAAGTCCAGAGCGGCCCGGAGACGATCGTCGGATCCATTCCGTCAACATGCGTAATGTCGGCGGACACGAGGATGTGGAACAGCGCCTGCTCGTCGGGCGTCGCCGCCCCCTGCTGGGGCACGAACAGGCCGATGTCATCGAAGCCGTCTTGGTTGACGTCCGCGGCGACGGGTCGTTCGTTCAGGCCGGGGAAGCTGAACAGCAGCACGCGGTCGATGTCGCCGTAGCCGTCGGCGGCCAGGTCGATCTCGATCCTGCCCCGGAAATCGTTGAACGTGGCGAGATCCTCAACGCCGTCGCCGTCAAAGTCGCCCACGAAGGACGCCCCGCGGATCAAGCCAACAACCGTCAAATCGCCCTCCGCGGGATCGACGTTGAAATTGTGGTTCGTGTCCAGATACCACGTGGTCCCGTCGAAGAGGCCGACCTCGTCGCCGTTAAGCGGGTCGCCGTCGAAGTTGCCGGCCACCGGTGCAGCGTTGATGGCCGCGGTGTTGTTGGCCCCGCCGGGTTTGCCTCCGGGGAACTCGTTGGCGACGCCGTCGTTGTCGGAGTCGATCAGGAAGCGGAACACCCCGCCGCCGACGGTTCCGTACGCCGCGAGCTTGTCGAATCCGTCGGCCGTGGCGCCGAATGTGAAGTTCCCCACGAACAGGTCGTCGGTGATAAAGCCGAACATGTAAACGATGTCGCGGTCCGTGAAGTCCTTGTCGTTCCGCGGATCGAAGACGCCGTTCCCGTTGGTGTCCACCACAATCGTCCGGCCCGAGTAGACTCCCACCTCCGGCCGGGAATCGACCGTAAAGCGGACATTGAAGTCGCCGCCGGGAATCCGATCGCCCGAGGGGAAAATCGGGCTCTCTTGCGGCTCATCGGCGTTCGTTTCGCCGTCGAGCCGGTTGCCGACCGGATCGGTGATGGCGTCCTCGAGAATCAAGGTGAACCGGTCGTCCAGCAGCGGTTCCGCGAAGGTCAAGGTGATGGTGGCCATCGCCACGCCGGCG
>JAHWKS010000331.1:0-3993 GCA_019347795.1 Planctomycetota bacterium
GGCATCACGGGCCGCGGCGCGATGCAGAGATGATCGAGCTGTTGCTCCTGGACGTACTTCATCGCCCTCGCGAGCGTGCTGGGCGCCATCACCACGTCGGCGTCGGTGAAGAGGAGCCAGTCGCCTTTCGCCTGCATCGTCCCGTAGTGCAGCGCGTGATTCTTTCCCAGCCAACCCTCGGGCAGCTCCGTAAGGTGGACGACATTCAACTCCGGATGCTCCGCCGCCACCCGCTGCAGCACCTCGCCCGTGGCGTCGGTCGAGCGATCGTTGACGACGATCAGCTCGAGATTCTCGTACTCGAGCGCCAGCAGCGACCGCACCCCCGCCTCGATGTTGCGCTCTTCATTGCGAGCCGCCACGATCAGCGAGACCGGCGGCATGCCGGAAGTATCCGCCGGCGATGCGATATCCTTTAACTGCCTGATCGAGCGTCCGCCGACGATCGCATCCGCCAGCACCAGCAGCACGATGGCGAGGTTTGTCACGGCCAGGCAGAGGAAAAAAATATCCATGCGGCCGCGTCAGGAGTTGTCGGCGGCGGGGCCGCGGAAATGGGCGCGGTCGCGTTCTTCGAAGTCGCGGTAGTCGAGCAGTTCGTACAGCTCTTCGCGGGTCTGCATGATCTCCAGCAGGTCGTGCTGCGAGCCGGCGCTTTGCAGCACCGCCAGGGCCGTCTGCATCGACTTCATCGCCACCCGCAACAGCGTGACGGGATAGAGGGCCGCGGCGTAGCCCAACTCCGCCAGGTCGTCGATGCTCAGGAGCGGGCTTTTGCCGAACTCCGTCATGTTAGCCACCAGCGGCGCGTCGATCCGCTGAGCGGCGAGGGCGAACTCGTCGGCGTCGGCCAAAGCCTCGGGAAAGATCCAGTCGGCGCCGGCGTCCAGGTACATCTCGGCCCGGCGAAACGCGGCGTCCAGTCCTTCGACGCCGCGGGCGTCAGTGCGGGCGATGAGGAGTGTGTCATCGCTTTGCCGCGAATCGACGGCGGCGCGGAGCTTGGCGCACATCGCCTCCGGCTCGATGAGCGATTTGCCCGAGAGATGTCCGCAGCGCTTGGGAAGCTGCTGGTCCTCCAATTGAATCGCCGCGGCCCCGGCAGCTTCCAACTCCCGGATGGTGCGCTCCACGTTGATCGCATCGCCGAAGCCGGTGTCGGCGTCGACGATCAGCGGTATCGACGCCCCCCGGGAGATGAACGCCGTCTGCTGCGCGAGCTCCGTGAGCGTGAACAATCCCACATCCGGCAGCGTGAGCACGCCCGCCGAGAACGCGGCGCCCGAGAGATACGCGGCTGGGAAGCCCATCCGCTCGATCAGCCGCGCCGCCAGCGCATTGGGAGCGCCGGGAACCTGCAGCGTGTGCTCTTCGACGGCCTCGCGTAGCCGGCGGCCGGAACTGGTAGACATGCTCGATCACCCGTAGTGCAGGCGGGCCGCCTGCGAAGCGCCTCGGGAAACAGGCGAGCCGCCTCTTCTACGTTATCGCTCGCGGGGCGCGGCGTAAATGTCGCGGTCGCGCTCCAGCCGCACATCGAGGTTCACCAGCCGCCGGTTGCGGACGTTTTGCACCAGCAACAGCACCTCGCCCCGCGGCCCGGCCCGATGTTGCAGCTCCTGGCCGAGCGTGTAGAGCCGGCCGTTCACGTACCCGACCTGGAACCCATCGACGGCGACGATCACGTCGCCCCGCTCCAGTCCCGCCTCCCACGCCGGCGAGCGCGGCAGCACATGAGTGATCGCGACGCCGTGGTCGGTGTTGTACGCGTGTACGCCCAAGAGCCAACTTCGCGGCGGCAGGATCCGGGGACGGAAATCCCCATCCCGCGGCGCAATCTGCGCCTTGGGCATCCCTTCGGGCGTCCCCTCACGCTCGCCGCGGTCCGGCGGGGCGAATTGCGCTTCCGGCTGTCTCTCGCCTCGCTCCCGCTCCCGCGGCGCACTCGGCCGCTCGCGCTCCCGAGCCTCTTGAGCCGCCGCCGGCGCAAGAATGCAACTCGTAACGATGATGCTTGCGGCTAACCCGCAAAGACGAGAGATTGGTGTAACGGCAATCGACTTCATGATTTGGTCCTCCTGCGGTCGGTGGGGATATGCGCGATAACAAAGCCGCAAGAGTTGCGCCGAACGTCGTCAATGTGGGTTGCTCCGCGAGGGATCAACCGCTTGCGACAGCAAGCGGAAAGTAGTGGGCACACTCCGTGTGCCGTCCTTTCCAAACGGTTGACGGCACACGGAGTGTGCCTGCTATAGTGGGCCCGCTGTCGCAAGCCGGTGGTCACTCGCGGGGCGTGCGGCCTACATCGAGAATCCGCGGCAGCTCCGCGAGGTCGAGATTGCCGCCGGAGAGGATTCCCACGACGGTCTTGCCTTGGAACCGCTCTCGTTCTTTCCAGGCGGCGGCCAGCGCCGCGGCGCCGGCGCCTTCGGCGAGATTGTGCGTGTGTGTGAGGATCTCCCACACGCCGCGGCGAAGCTCGTCGTCGCTTACCAGGATCACGTCGTCCAGGAGGCGGTTCATGATCTCCAGCGTCATCGAGGCGGGGACCCGGGTCGCCATTCCTTCGGCCCACGTGTCGGCGCGGTCGGTGGTGAACCGTTCGCCCCTCTGCCAGGAGCGGGCCACCGCCGCCGCCCCTTCCGCTTGGACGCCGATCACCTCCGTCTGCGGCCGGCGGAATTTCGCTACGACGCACGTTCCACACACGCCGCTGCCCAAGCCGATGGGGACGAGAATCACATCCGGCTCGGGTAGCTTTTCAAAGATCTCCCACGCCATGCTCCCCACGCCGGCGATCAAGTCCGGCTCGTTGGCCGAATGGATGTAGCGGCCGCCGCGCTCGCGGGCCAGCGATTCCACGTACTCGCGGGCTTCATCGAAATCGCGGCCGTGCTCGATGATCTCCGCCCCGCGCTCCCGGATGGCGCGGACCTTGTCCGGATTGTTCTCGCGCGGAACGATGATTGTGCAGCGGACGCCGAAGTGCTGGCACGCCAGCGCCAGCGACTGTCCATGATTGCCTGTCGAAACGCCGAGAACTCCCGCCTCACGCTCGGCCGGCAACAATCGCCCCACCAGATTCACCCCGCCGCGAACCTTAAAGGCGCCGGTCGGCTGATGGTTCTCATGTTTGAGAAAGAACCGGCAGCCGAGCAAGTCCGAGAGCCCCGGCCACTCGTAAAGCGGCGTGGGCGCCAGCACCGCGTGCACTCGCGGCAGCGCGTCCAGCACGTCTTGGTAGGCGACGGGAAGCATTGTCAAGAACGCAAACGAGGCCGGAGGTCCGGCCTCGCCTGACGGGAGAATGGAATTCTCGCAGGCGTCCGCACCGGCCGTCGGGTTGGGATCGGACGGCCGAGGCGGCAGTTCAGTCAGTATATCATCTTCGCCGCTACCAGGTGCGCCGCACCGCCGGCTGAATTACGCGGGCGCCGCGAATCGAGGCGGGAGCAAACGGCGGGCGGGGCGGCTGTCGCGGATCGTCCTGGAACGGATCGATTAATTCATCGCGCGGCTGCTCCATCGGTGGTGCGAACAAGCTCGGATCGAGCACGCCCGGAGGCGGGCCGTACGGGTGCGGGCTATCGCAGGCGTCGCAGCACTGACCAACGCACGGCCAGAGCGAGTGGCCGCACGGATCGCAGCATTTTCGCTTGCCAAACAACATACCATCCAGGTTGTTCAGCAGCCGCTCCAGCGGATACTCCTTTTTGCAGCACGGGTTGCAGCAGCCCGGCTCGCACACCGGAGGCGGACAGCATTGCGGCTCGCACACCGGAGGCGGGCAGCACTGCGGCTCGCACATCGGTGGCGGACAGCATTTTGGCTCGCACACCGGCGGCGGACAGCACTTCGGCTCGCACACCGGCGGCGGACAGCACTTCGGCTCGCACACCGGCGGCGGACAGCATTGCGGCTCACACACCGGCGGCGGGCAGCATTGCGGCTCACACACCGGCGGCGGGCAGCATTGCGGCTCACACACCGGCG
>JAHWKS010000331.1:4093-6633 GCA_019347795.1 Planctomycetota bacterium
GCGGGCAGCATTGCGGCTGGCAGCAGTGGGCGCCGCTGCCTGATTGCAGGCCAAGGAACTGCGCCAACGTATCGGCTGCCGCACTGTTGGCGGCAAACGCTATGAATATCCCAGCCGTCGCCCACAGAGCACGTTTCATGTCGAGTCCCTCCTGGATCGAAATCGCCTCGGCCGCCTGCCCCGCGAGAATCGCAGGGAGCGGCGGCGCCCTTCCAGCACATACAAGCGCTGCCGTTGGAAGAACTCATCGAACCGCGGCCGTGAGAAAACACAGAACTTCCCGAACGCGCCGCAGAGAAGCGGCGACCGCGCTAAACCGCCCAATCGCCCCCGCTTCGCCGGGCGCTGGGGATCTCCCCCGCCCAGCCATCACGGCCGGATCACGATATCCTTCCCTATCTCACCGGGCGGCTAGCTCAGTTGGGCAGCCCGATTGTTTCGTAAGCGAGTCCACGCATGAGAGGAGCACCCGATTCATCAACCTTCAAGGGATTCTTTGTACTCGCCGGACTTGCGCTCGCGGGATTCGCCGTCGGCGCCATCATCGGTTATGTAAACGGATCTTCGGGAAGCGATGGAAGCGGCGCTCGTGCGTCCGATTGGGCGATACGAACGGGATTCCTGTTGTTGGGAATGATGGTATTCATTCCCTACTGGGCTCCGTCATGTTTTCGCAGTTGACTTTACCGCCGATGATCGGCTGGGCGATCCTCTTCGGCCTTGGCTTCGCGATCATGAGCGGCGGCGGGATTCTTCTCGGAATGAACGACAAAGCATTCGTCGCTCAAACAGCGAGCGGATTGCTCTTCGGCGGGATCATTGGCGCAATTGCCGGACCGATCATCCTGCGCAGCCAATCGCGACTGGCTCGAAAGTCCGATTCCAAAAGTAACACGGAAGCCGAGCAAACGACGTAACAATCGCATGCGCCGGCGCCGCCGGTCTCAAAGGTCCTGAACAGAAAAAGGGCCATTCTGCTTGTCGCGTGTTGAACGCCCGCGGGGGACGGGGCGGCGAGGAGACGGGCAACGGGTTTCCTCTGGGTGATCCGTTGACGTTGACACTCGCCGAGCGTCAACGTCAACGCCTCCGGCGGGCCGCCGGGACCTGGAGCCGTCGAACAATCAGGCGAAGCTTCCACCCCGCTGCAGACCGGGCTGGACAGCCGTCGGCCTGGACCGCGACAATGCTTTCATGGCCGATGAAGACTTCGATCTCGCCTCGCTTGCCGAGTATCTGCACGTGACGCCCGCGCAGGTGGAGAAGCTCGCTTCGCGCGGGAAGCTGCCCGGGCGGAAGGTGAGCGGCGAGTGGCGGTTCTCGCGCCCTGAGATTCACCACTGGCTGGAGGATCGGATTGGGCTCTCGGATGAAGAAGAACTGATCGAGGTGGAGAGCGTGCTCACCCGCTCCCAGGACGCCGAGCACGCCGTCTCGATTTCGCAGATGCTGCCGGTCGCGGCGATCGCGGCGCCGCTGGAGAGCGCCCGCTCCCGAGGAAAGGTGATCGACGCCATGACGCGCCTCGCCGCCGACACGGCCCTGCTCTGGGACCCGGAAAAAATGGCCGACGCCGTGCGGCAGCGGGAAAGCCTGCATCCCACGGCCCTCGACAACGGCGTGGCGTTGTTGCACCCGCGGCGGCCTATGCAGGCGATCCTCGCTGAGCCGCTCGTGGCGCTGGGGCGGACCAGTCACGGCGTGCCGTTCGGAGGACGGCAACTCACCGATGTATTCTTCCTGATCTGCTCCACGGACGACGCCGTCCACCTCCGCACGCTGGCCCGGCTGAGCCGGCTGGTCGGCGACAACGAGCTGCTCGCGGCCATCCGCGGCAGCTACGACCCGGCGGAGATCCACCGGCTGATCGCCGCGGCGGAGCAAAACCTCGTCGCCAGGTAAGCGAGCCTCTCGTGCCGCCGCAACGCGTGCTGCTGATCGGAGATTGCGACCACCCCGACTTTGCGGGTCTGGCGCCGTGGCTGCACGAGCGGTGCGAAGTTGCCTCGGCGAGCGATATTGCGGAGGCGGCGCCGTTTGCGACCGCGCCGGATCTTTGCATCTTCGTGGAGGCCCGGCCGGGGCTTATCCGTCAGGAGGACGTGGAAGCCGTACATCGGGCTGCGCCGCTGGCGCGGCTGGCGGTGATCGCCGGCGCCTGGTGCGAGGGGGAGATGCGCACCGGCGCTCCGCCCGCGGGCGTGGTGCGGATGTACTGGCACGAGTGGCCCGCGCGGTTGAGATCTCTGTGGGATTCCGCTTCCGAGACCGAGGCGAACGCCTGGCGCCTGCCGCGGACGGCGCTCTCCGGCGAACGCACGCTCGCTTCGGGAGTTCGCGTCGAAGAGGAGCGGCGGCTGATCGCCGTTCGCGCCGAAAGCGCCGTCTCGTTCGGCTCGCTTGCGGCAGTGCTTCAAGCCGCGGGCCACGCTGCGGTTTGGATCACCCCCTCGCAGCCGTCCCGAGTTCGCGGCGCGGCGGCTTTGCTGTGGGAAGGGGACGTTCGGCATGCGTCGCAGGCGGATGAACTCGCGCATCTG
>JAHWKS010000332.1 GCA_019347795.1 Planctomycetota bacterium
GGGAAAGATCGGAGGCGCCCTTGAGTTCTCGGAGCCTACTAGTTACGCGGTCACCTCCTCGCCCGTCTTCAAAGATCAGGTGACGGCTTCCTTCTGGCTGCGCGTGAAGTACGAAGAGGGGAATAATCCTCGCCTGATTGAGCCGTGGTGTGCGCTGCAATATGAGCACCGTAAAGGGGTGGGACAAGGCTCGCAAACCGCCGACGCCGCGAAGCCCGAACCCGGCGCCTGGTGGCATTTTGCGGTCGCCATCGACTTCATCGAACGCACAATCACGATCTACCGCAACGGCGACCAGGTAGCCCGGGGACCCCTAGTCATCGCGCGCCACACGGGCACGCTGGTGTTCGGACACAATCGCGACCCGGGGAATCCGCGCGACACCTTTCGGGGACAACTGGATGATATCCGAATTTACGGGCGGATCTTGACGCCCGAAGAGATCGCACAACTCGCCGGCGCCGATTAGCCGCCCAGGTCCCGCCGCGCTTGCCACCGCTTCCAAGGGCCTGGAGCTCATGTCGCAAACACTGGAAGAACTAAAAGCGGCCGTGATCGCCGAGCTTCCTCCGGAAGAGCGGCTCCGGGGATTATCCCCCGAAGAGCGGCTGAAGGGGCTTTCTATCGACGAGATCCTCAGTGCCCTTGGCGAGAACGCACGCCAGCAATTGCGCGAGAGGATGAAGCAACAGTCGCCGAAAGAAAACGAGTAGCCGGCGCCAGGCTGTTATGTCGCTCGTGGATCAATCCGACCCTCTTCCCGACGCCCCGCCCGAGCGCCGTCCGCGGCATATTGCCGTGATTATGGACGGCAACGGCCGCTGGGCGCAGCGGCAGGGGCTGCCGCGCATCGAGGGGCATCGCCGCGGAGTGGCCAGCGTCCGCAACACCGTCGAGGAGTGCGCGCGGCTGGGGATTGAGCAGCTCACGCTCTACTGCCTCTCCAGCGAGAACTGGAAGCGGCCGCAGTCGGAGCTGGACTTCCTGATGCACCTCTTGGAGCAGTACATGATCGAGGAGCGCTCGGTCATCATGCGGCAGAACATCGTGGTCAAGATCATCGGCCGCCGCGAGGGAATTCCCGAAGGCGTGCAGCGCGAGATGGACAAGACCATCCAGATGAGCGCCGCCAACACCGGCACGCGGCTCTGCCTGGCGATCAACTACGGCGGCCGGGCCGAGATGGTGGACGCCGTGCAACGGATCGCCGCCGACGTGCGCGAGTCGCGTCTTGTCCCCGAGAGCATCGACGAAACCACGATCGCCGACTATCTTTACACCTCCGGCATGCCGGATCCCGATCTTCTCATCCGCACCGCAGGCGAGATGCGAATCAGCAACTTTCTCCTCTGGCAGATCAGCTACGCGGAGCTGTGGGTCACCGACCTCTGCTGGCCCGAGTTCGGAATTGAGCAACTGCACCAGGCGATCCGCGACTTCGCCGCCCGCGATCGCCGCTTCGGCGGACTGAACTGAAAGGCTTTTCCTTTGCTTCGTTGGCGCCTGATCTCCGCGGCGGTCGTCCTCACTATTCTGATCACGCTCGTCTGGGCAGACTACGCGCACAACTTCGGCGCCCCCGGCGTGTGGCTGGCGCCGCTGGCGTTGGTGCTGACGATGCTGGCAACCGGCGAGTTGCTGGCGATGTATCGACACGGCGGCCACAAGCCGGCGGGGTGGGCGATGTACGCTGGAAACGTGATGGTCCTGCTTGCGGCGATGGCGCCGTTGGCGTGGTCGCTGCGAGGCGAGCCGTATCCGCCGGACTGTCCGCTCGGAACTCTCGGCTGGCCGCTGGCGGCAACCGCATTGGCGGTGCTGTTAACCTTTGTCGCGGAGATGCAGCGATACCAGGAGCCCGGCGGCGTGACGGCGAACATCGCTCTGGCGGCGTTGGCCGTCGCCTACGTCGGGCTCTTGATGAGCTTTCTGATTGCGCTCCGCCTCTTCGGCGGCAACGCCGTCGGGGTGGCGGCTTTGCTGTCGATGATCATCGCCGTCAAGCTCGGAGATACCGGCGCGTACACCGTCGGCCGATTGATCGGCGGCAAGGTGTTCGGCGCGCGGAGACTGGCGCCGCGGCTCAGCCCCAAGAAGACGTGGGAAGGCGCCGCCGGCGCCGTGGTTTTCTCCTGCGTCGGCGCGTGGCTGACGTTCCGGTACCTGGTTCCCTGGCTCACCGGCTCGTCGCTTGTCGCGACGCCTTGGTGGAGCGCCGCGGCTTACGGCGGCGTGTTGTCGATCGTGGGGATGATCGGCGACCTGGCGGAGTCGCTGTTGAAGCGCGATCTGGGAGTGAAAGATTCCAGCACGTGGCTGCCAGGACTGGGGGGCGTGCTCGACCTGCTCGACTCGCTGCTGGCCGCGGCGCCGGTAGCGTTTTTGTTTTGGGCGTCAGGATTCGTGCGGGCATGAAAGAGTAGTAGGCACACTCCGTGTGCCGTCTGAAGAAGGACGGCACACGGAGTGTGCCTACTACTTTGCGCTACTCCTCATGCGCCCGCAGCTTCGCCAGCACGTTCAGATCCTCCAGCGTCGTGGTGTCCCCCACTTCCTCCTTCCCGGAGGCGATGTCCTTGAGCAGCCGCCGCATGATCTTGCCACTTCGGGTCTTGGGCAATGCCGCGGTGAACCACACCTCGTCGGGCTTGGCGAAGGCGCCGATTTCCTTCCCCACGTGTTGCCGCAGCTCCTCGCGCAGCTCGTCGCTCGGCTCGGCGTCGCGAACGATCACGAACACCGACAGCGCCTGCCCCTTCACCTCATCCGGACGATCAACCGCCGCCGCCTCCGCCACGTTGGGATGACTCACAAGAGCGCTCTCGACCTCGATCGTGCTCAACCGATGGCCGGAAACGTTGATCACGTCGTCGATCCGCCCCATGATCCAATAGTAGCCGTCCTTGTCGCAGCGGGCGTTGTCGCCGGTCAGGTACATGCCCGGCACGCGGCTCCAATACTGCTGCTTGTATCGCTCGTCGTCCCCCCAGATGCCGCGGAGCATGCCCGGCCACGGCTTGGCGATGCAGAGCATTCCGCCTTGCCCCTGCTCGACCGGCTGGCCCCCCTCCTTGACGATCGCCGGTATGACGCCCGGAAGCGGCTTGGTGCAGCTTCCCGGCTTGGCCGCAATGGCGCCGGGCAAGGGAGACATCATGATCCCGCCGGTTTCCGTCTGCCACCATGTATCGACGATCGGGCACCGCTCGCCGCCGATCTTGCGGTGGTACCACATCCACGCCTCGGGGTTGATCCCCTCGCCCACGGTTCCCAGGAGCCGCAGGCTCGATAAATCGTGCTTATCGACGTGCCGATCGCCCCACTTGATGAAGGCCCGAATGGCGGTCGGCGCGGTGTAGAAGATGTTGACCTTGTACTTCTCCACGATCTCCCAGAAGCGGTCCTCCGCGGGCCAGTTCGGCGCCCCCTCGTACATCACCTGCGTGGCGCCGGCCGAGAGCGGACCGTACACGATGTAGCTGTGCCCCGTGACCCAGCCGCAGTCGGCCGTGCACCAGAAGATGTCTTCCTCGCGATAGTCGAAGACCCACTCGAACGTCTTCTTCACGTAGAGGTTGTAGCCAGCCGTGGTGTGGCGGATGCCTTTTGGTTTTCCGGTCGAGCCGCTGGTGTAGAGGATGTAGAGCGGATGCTCGCTGTCAAGCGGTTCGGCGGGGCAGTCGGCCGAGGCGTCCTGCATCAGATCGTGCCACCAGAAGTCGCGTCCCTCCTGCATGTTCACCTGGTTGCCGATCCGCCGCAGCACGACGCATTTCTGCACCGAGGGGGATTTCGCCAGCGCCGCGTCCACCGTCTCTTTCAGCGGCAACTGCTTGCCGCGCCGCCAGCCGGCGTCGGCGGTAAGCTGCACCTTGGCGCTGGCGTCGTTGTTGCGGTCGGCGATCGCCTCGGCCGAGAAGCCGGCGAAGATCACCGAGTGCACCGCGCCGATCCGCGCGCACGCCAGCATGGCGATCACCAGCTCCGGCGTCATCGGCATATAGATTGAGACGACATCGCCCTTCTTAACACCCAGTCCCTTCAGCGCATTGGCGAACTTGCAGACCTCGCGATGAAGCTGCTGATAGGTGAGGGTGCGCTGGTCGCCCGGCTCCCCCTCCCACAGAATGGCCGCCTTGTTCCGCCAGGGCGTATTCAAGTGGCGGTCGAGGCAGTTGTACGAGGCGTTCGTCTTGCCCCCCACGAACCATTGAGCGAACGGCTCATTCCACTGGAGGACCTGCGAGTAGGGCTGGAACCAGTGCAGCTCGGTCTGGGCGATCTTGTCCCAGAACGCCTCAGGGTTCTGCTGAGCCTCATTCCACAGGTTCTCGTATTCCTCCTGCGACTTGATGCGGGCCCGTGAGGCGAACTCGGGGCTGGGCGCGAACACGCGCTCCTCGCGCATCACCGTTTCCAAAAAGCTGGCCGCGTTTTCGGGCATGACATTTCCTTCCGCACTCAAGGAAACACGAAGGCGATTGCGAACGAAAGTCTAGCGCGACCCGCAACGCGTGTCAACGAAGCGAGAGCCGCAATCAGCCGCAATGCGTCACCCGCGTCGATGTGCATCTGCGGCCGACGCTCGCGACGCTTGTGGCGTGCTCTTCCGGCGCTACGGTATAATTGCAAGCAACGCCGGTTTTGGGAGGGCCTGTCAATGACGCGCGAGAACGAGAGATTTGTGGACGAGTTGGTTGCCTCGGGGCGATTCCTCAGCCGAGAGGCCGTCTTGGACCAGGCGGTCCAAGTCTTGCGCGAGCAGATGGAACACAACGGCGACGATGGGGCGCGGCAGTTGACGGCGCACGAGTGGTGCGACCGCTTCGACCAATGGGCAGAGAGCCATGCGGCTCTCCCTCGCGCCGCGGACGACTCCCGTAAGAGCATCTATGCGGGTCGGGGCGAATGATCCTCATCGACACGAACGTCCTCGGAACCTTGTAGCCCGTGTAGTTCCTTTACGCCCCCTCGACCACCTGCCGCACTTCCGACTCCAACAGCTCCAACGTCACTTCCAGATCCGGGCCCGGCGTAAGCGTCTTTGCGACTTCCCCCTCTCGATCATAGATCTTGTAGTGCGGGATGCCGTTCTCAATGTCGAACGCCTCCATGCTCTCGACGCTGGCGCCTTGCTCGCTCAGCAGGTTATCGAAGCGGGCCTCCTGCTTCTGGAGAAACTCGAGCGCCGCCTCGCGGCTCTCCGGGTCATCCAGGCTGACGGAAATCACCGCCACCTGGTCCTTGGGAAACGACCGGCTGACGTGCACCGTGTGCGGGAACTTCTCCACGCAGGGCGCACACCAGGTGGCCCAGAAATCGACCAGCACCACCTTGCCTTTGTGCCGGTCGAGCACCTGCTGATAGCCTTGGTGGTCTACAACCTCCAGCGTAATCTCGCCGTCTGCTGCGGGCGCCGCGGAAGTATCTTCCGAGGCCGGGGCGATCGGCGGCGGGACCGGCTCTTCCAGTTCGTCATCATCACCGACGGGTGGCGCAAGGCTGGGAAGCGTGTCTTCCTCGGGTCCTTCCGGCGTCGTCTTCACGCAGCCCACCAGCAAAATTCCCGTCATCAAGAGTAGCGCCGCTGAGGCGCGCAAGGCGCGATCCATGTTCCCCTCCGATTCTTTAATTCATAGACGAAAAAACGCCGCCGGCCTTGCAACCGGCGACGTTGTGAAAATTCGCAAACCCGGCGGTTAGCGTTTCCACTGAATGCCGCAGCCGAAGGCCGACTTGCCTTCCACCTGGGGCTTTTCACCGGCCAAGAGCGAATCCACCACTGTTTTCACGTAATGCTCGCTGGCGTTGTTCTGAGCGTTGTCGAACGCGCCGATGTAGACCACTTCGCGGTTGTTGTCCAGCACGTACAGGTGCGGCGTGACCCGGGCGCCGTAGGCCTTGGCCGTCTCTTGCGAGGCGTCGTAGGCATAGGGGAAGTTGAAGCCGGCCTCTTCGGCGCGAGTCTTCATCTTTTGCAGGTCTTCGCCCGTGTTGACGTTGATCGCCACGAACGAGACGCCCTTGTCTTTGTACTCCTTCGTGAAGTTCACGAAGTCATCCTGATACGCCACGGCCACCGGGCAGTTGTTGCAGGTGAAGGCGACCACCGTGGCCTTCGACTCGGCGAAGTCCGAAAGGCTGATCTTCTTGCCTTCGGTGGTCGGCAGCTCTTTGAACTCGGGCGCCTTCTCGCCCACGTCCACGCCGGCGGCGAACCCAACGCCCGCCATCGAGACGACCGCGACGGCCGCCAGAGCGAGACTGAACGGTCGAATCATCTGCTACTCCTTCCAAGGAAACGGTGTGAAACCACTAGGCTCAGCGAACACACAACGATCCAGCGCCGCGAGGCGGCGGCAATTCGGCGCCGCATCGGCCGGTCGCTCGCCAATCTTACGTCGAGTGTAAGGCGCCGGTTCGCCGGCTTCTGTGAGGCAATTCACACGCTGCAGTTTGCAACCCGACAGCCCCACGCATCAAGAATGACGGATTGCTTGGCCGGGCATTGTACGGCGTCCCCTAAGCAAGTCAAGCTGCCGCTAACTCGCGAGAGCCGGGTGCGCTGTTCCGAAGTTGCTGGTGGTTCGGAGGTTGAGTGGGGTG
>JAHWKS010000333.1 GCA_019347795.1 Planctomycetota bacterium
GGAACTGCAGCGGCTCGGCGACGACGTGCTCCATCAGCGCGGCGATCGTGTGGTTCTCCTCGGTGATCGGCTCGTCCCGGAAGATGTCGCCCATGCCGGCGGAGTGGGTGAGGAGGTGGTGGACCGTGACGCCGGTGGCGATCTCGGACGGGAAGCCGGTCAGGTGCTTCCCGATGGGGTCCTCGAACGACAGCCGGCCGTCCTCGACCAGCTGAGCGACGGCCACACCTGTGAACATCTTGCCCATCGAGCCGATGCAGAACAGCGTGTCCGGCGTGTTCGCCTCCTCGGCCTCCCGGTCTGCCATGCCGTACCCGGCCTCGAACAGCGGCCGGCCGTCGCGGGTCTCTTTCGGAATGTGCAGTCCGCCCCATCGCGGACCGATGACCTCCGCGCAGCCGCCGTTGTCGGCAAGGAAGAAGATCAGCGTGTTTTGGCTGCGGCCGGCGCGCTCCAAGGCGTCGAGGATGCGGCCGATTCCCTGATCCATTATGTCGATCATTGCGGCGTAGACCGCCATCCGATGCGCCTCCCAATCGTGGTGCGGCGCGTCTTCCCAGGCCGGCACGGCGGAGTCGCGCGGCGTCAGCTCCCACTCCTCGCGCACCAGGCCCTGCTCGATCATTCGCTTCCGCCGCTGGTGACGAATCGCATCCCAGCCCTTGCGATATCGCTCCTTGTACTTCGCTACGACCTCCGCCGGCGCGTGCAGCGGCCAGTGCGGGGCGGTGTACGCGACGTAGAGGAAGAACGGCTTCTCGCGAGAGGCCTCGTCGATGTACTGCACCGCGTTGTCGGAAATAGCGTCGGTGAAGTAATACGCGTCCCCCTCCGGCTCGACCGGCTCGTTGTCGCGGGCGAGGCTGATCGGATCGTAAAAACTCGCCGCCCCGTGAATGATGCCGTAGAACTTCTCGAACCCGCGCTGCCGCGGCCAGTTGTGCTTGGACGTGACTTGCTTGTCGCCGCTCCAGTGCCCGACGTGCCGGGTGACATGCCATTTGCCGGCCATCATCGTCTGGTAACCGGCGTCCCCCAGCACTTCGGCGATGGTGGCGCACTGCTCGTTCAGATCGCCGCGGTAGCCGGGCCGACCCCAATCGCTCATCATATGGCCCACGCCCGCCTGGTGCGGGTAGAGCCCCGTCAGCAGCGATGCCCGCGTGGGGCAGCACCGCCCTGTGTTGTAAAACTGTGTGAACCGCAGCCCGCCGGCCGCCAGCCGGTTGAGGTTCGGCGTCTCCACCTCTCCGCCGTAACAGCCGATGTCGGAGTAGCCCATGTCATCGGCAAGTATTAGCACGATGTTTGGTACACGACAATTTTCAGCTCCCAACGTGCTCTTTCCATGGTTGCTTGACAAGGTCGCAGCGGCGGTGGTAAGAATTAGTGTAGCTATTGTGTGTAGCAATTGAGGTAGTAAATTCGAGGGGGTCGCCGGGCTGCGGCGTTTTGCGCTTCGCATGGGTGTCGGCTCCGAAGTCGGGACGTGATCGTGCGTCCTTTGGGCTCAGACGTGCCGCACGTTTAGCAACGGCGCACGGCGGATTGTGGCTCGTTGGGACGCGGAGGCCCCAGTATCCGTGTTGGAGTTGGGAAGGTCAACATTTCGACGACTCTGGGACTTGACGGATTAGGAGATAAACCGGTGGGACGAAGGCGGAAGCAGCGGCGACAGCCTCATGGGTCGGCATGGCATTGGAAGCAGACCGACTGCTGGTACTACACACTGCCGGGGACGAAAAAGCGACTTCCCCTGTTCGGCGAAAACGGAGAGCGAATCCGCGGCAAAGAGAACAGGGAAGCCGCCCAGGAGGCGCTCGCAAAGGTGAAGATCGCCGGCGGCGAAGCCGGCGCGCCCGGTAGCGGCGGTGAATGGCTGGTGGCCCAGGTCTGCTCCGAATACCTCCAGTATTGCGAGCGAGGCGTCGCCAATGGCACGATGAGTAAGGACCACCACGTCAACGCCGTCAGCTTTCTTAACGACCTCTGCGGTTACTGCGGGGCCCTGCGCGTGGCGGAGCTGAAGAAGGGGCACATTGCCACCTGGCTCGATAGTCACGCGAGCTGGCGCAGTCCCGCCACGCACCGTAGCGTCTTGTCCATCGTTCTTGCCGCATTCAACCGGGCCGAGGACATGTTCGGCGTGGCCAACCCACTCAAGGGACTTAAGAAACCTGCCGCCAACCCTCGGCTCCATTCGCTCAGTCCCGACGACGAGAAGGCGCTCTACGGAGCTACGGAGCCTTGTTTTCAAAACTTTCTCTACGCCGCGGTCCATACAGGGTTGCGTCCTTTTTGTGAGCTTGCCCGCCTGACGGCGGACGACGTGGAAGAGACCGAGCGCGGCATAATGTGGCGAGTCTATTCTTCGAAAACCAAAAAGACCCGCAAGATCCCCGTGAGGACGGAGGTCGCAGACCTGACTCGCAAGCTGATGAAAACGGCGCCCAAAGGGTCTGGCCTTCCGCTGTTCCGCAACACGAAGGGAAAACCGTGGAAGCGGATGACGGGCGTGGTCCGCTTCTTGGCCCTCAAAAAGAAACTTGGCTGGGACCGTGAGCCGGTCAAAGCGAGATACTCCTGCTACACCTGCCGGCACACGTTTGCTCACCGGATGCTGTCGGGCTACTGGACGGACGGCGTGGGCTGCTCGATCGAAACGCTCGCGGAACTGATCGGCGACACGCCGAAGGTGGCGTTCGACCACTACGGCAAGGAATGGGGGCAACATTATCAGGATCCGCTTTGGGCCGCGATCGGCGCCGGGTCAGCACGGAAGGGCCGTAGCGGTTCATCGCGTACGAGCAAAAAGCGCGCAGGCTCCAACGGTGCCAAGCGCGGCAAGAGCCGCAAGCGGGCAGGCGCCGCCAAGGCACGAAAGGCATCGCAATAGCATTCCGCTTGGGATAGCAGCCACGGGAGATTCAGAAAATGAGCACGGACCGACCGCAGCGTCGCCGCCCGCGCGGATCGGCGTGGTACTGGCGCCAGACGGGTTGCTGGTACTACACGCCGCCGGGGACGAAGGATCGCATTCCCCTTCTGGACGAAGACGGCGGGCGGATTCGGGGCGAGGCGAACCGGAAGGCGGCCGAGTTAGCGCTGGCGCGAGTGAAAGCCGCCGGCCGGTGGCGGCCGGCGCCTGAACCTGCGCAGGAGAATCAATGGCTGGTGGCGAGAGCGTGTTCGGAGTATATCCAGCACTGCGAGCGAGCAGCGGCCAACGGGACGATCAGCAAAGGCTACCGCGATGAAGCAACGCGTTACCTCAACTCGTTGTGTAGCTACTGCGGAGCGCTGCCAGTCGATCAACTCAAAAAGGGGCACGTTAACCTCTGGATCGAGAGCCACGAGACCTGGCGTTCGGCGGCGACGCACCGCAACGCAATCGCCATCGTGTTGGCGGCATTTAATCACGCCCAGGAAATGCATGGCGCGCGCAATCCTGTGAAAGGCCTCAAAAAGCCGCTCGCTCAGCCCAGGCTCTACTCCTTCAGCGCGGACGAGGAGAAGGCTGTCTATCGGGCCACGGGCGAGCCGTTTCGGGACTTCCTATTCGCGGCAATTCACACCGGGCTGCGTCCGTTCTGCGAACTAGCGCGAATAACAGCGGACGAGGTGGTAGAGAGCGAGCGGGGCATGATGTGGCGGGTCTATTCATCGAAGACCAAAAAGACTCGTAAGATTCCGGTTAAGCCTGAAGTGGCGGAACTGGCCCGTCGTCTCATGGCGACGGCGCCGCGACGTTCAGGAATCGCTCTGTTTCGCAACTCCCGGGGAGGGGCGTGGAAGAAGGTTACCGGCGTGGCACGATTCTTGGCGATCAAGAGAAGACTGGGCTGGGACACCAACCCGGTGAAGAAGAACTACTCGTGCTACACCTGCCGCCATACGTTCGCTCATCGCATGTTGTCTGGATACTGGAACGGCGGAGCGGGCTGTTCCATCGAGACGTTGGCCGAACTGATCGGCGATACGCCGAAAGTTGCATTCGACCATTATGGACGCGAATGGGGCCAGCACTACCAGGAGCCGCTCTGGGCGGCGATCGGTATGTCGACCGGCCAGATGGGGAGGATTTCGCAACAAGACGGCAACACGGAAGATGCGATTGATAACGACGACGGATGAAGGAGCTGAGCTAAATTTCCGGCCGAAACGCGGCATAATATCATGGAGGGCATGGTTACCTTTTATCAGAGGACCGTTTGCCGCCGATCAAAGCGGCAGAAAGCCGCGCCGACGTGACCTGCGCGGCTTTCCATTGACTGCATCTATAGGTCGGGCCGCCCAAGCTTGACGGTGATGCCGGGAAAGGTGTTGCGGCGAACCGGAGGGCGGCGCGGCGGCGAAGGCTGCGCGCGGACGCGCATCAACTCTTTGATCCGCTCCACTTCCGTGAGTTCGATGCGGATGCGGCCCTGCCCTTGCGGACCTCCTTGCAGATAATCGATGCTGACTCGCCGCCCCCGGATAACAAGAAGTCCGCGGTCTGAGTTGCCCAGCCATTCATAGAGGGTGGTCACGGAGACGCCCAGGCGACGAGCGGCGTCAGCGGCTGAGAGAAGGCGGTCGTCGGCCGCCGAGTGGGACTCCGGTGAGGACGACGGCGCAGGCTCGAACGCGGCCGCCAAGCTCGGCTCCTCTTCCCCGCGTTTCGGCCTCCGTCGTCCTACCATGCTCGCAGCCTAAGCCGACGCGGTTCGCGTGGGCTTCGCACCATGCGAACAATGGAGAAAACCGAATGCGAGGTTCGGCTCGCCGAGGATTCGCCTTGGACAGCGGCTCCGGATGGGGTACGGTTAATCGCGTTGGCGACCCCTCCGAACGACAGATAGGCAGGACCAACAAGGGATAGAGGTGCGCATGGCGGATCGGCTTCAAGCAGCACATTGGAGATATGAGCGAATTCGCCCGAAAGATGGCGACAAGGACTCGTTTCGCAAGGGGGACGAGCTGTCGCATTGGCTCCAAGCCGATGTTTGTCCCGTGGTGAGCGAACTGCTCGAGCGCCCTGACTTCCGAGGCCATGCGCAGTGGTCGATTGACTGCCTGCAGGAGGGAGCAGCGACTGAAGCCAGAAGTCTCCTCGAGGCCGTCGAACGCGGACTTCTCAGCAGCGCCCAGCGAATGGCGAAGCTGACGCGAGAACGCTTCCTGGCTCGGATCCTAGCGGGGATAGCCGCAGACGAATTCCCCAATTATGCGGGCTGCGCAGGGGAGCCGGCGCGCGCATCGGACGCAAGCCCAGGAACGATTACCGACTTCATCTCGACCCGGCCGTGGTGCGATTTGGTCTCAATCTATGATTACTTCGGCCCCGCCGACGATCTCAATTTGCGGAACCGCGAAACTTGGCTTGGCCCAAACAGCGAAAACACCCAAGTCGCGGATTTCCTCCCGCTCTTTAAGCCGCATCTGCACTTGCCGGGCGATTTCGTCGTCCGGTGCTTGATGGTGCGCATCGATTACTGGCTCAGTGGACTCCAAAGGCTTCGGATGCGCTGTGAAGACGCGCTGCGAAACGGCCCTGACGACGACGCCGAGATCCGAGAAAGGCTTCGGGAGGCGGTTCGCGACATTCACGAACCCCTCCAGAAACTGGAAACGCTTTGCATTTACGATTCGCAGGCGCCACTGCGCGAGGCGTGCGCGGCGCTAGTGCAGGCCTTCGCGGCGTATAACCCGCAAGCAGATTTTTCGTGGCTTGGTCCAGCAGGCACGATGGCGGGAAATGCGAGCACTATCCGCTACTTTGTCGAACGGCGCGCAGACGCCGGTATAACCGACCGAATCGCCGCCGCCTTACACGAAATCGGGCCGCTATATCGGTCGGACGTCGACCCCGATCTCCTCATTGAAAAGATGGTTCGCCAGTCGCTCTTCGTTCTGGCTTACGGCAAAGGCCGGCAGGACTTGTATTGGAGCGGGCGACACTTGGAAGTCGATTGGACGAGGCGAGGCCGCGCCTGGACATTGATCGTCGCGTTGGCGGAGAACGCAAAGCGAGGCCAGGGAGTCGACAGATGCGACGACCTGGGAATCTCGCTCAAAGACGCCCGATACGACCTAAAGCGCTTACTTCCAGCAGATCTATTTTCGCTGATTACGGTAAGCCAAGGTGTACATCGGTTGAACTTGTCGGCGGACGACCTGTTCGTTGCTCAGTTCGACCAGTTGGATCGCCTCATGGAGATCAAGTGAGCCACGAGGATTGAGCGAGATCGCCGCTCGGTGGCTGCCCTCAAGATGCGCGCACCCGAGTTTCTGGTTGGCCACAGCGCCGCGATTGACTTGGGACGCACGGCCGCCTCTCGCCATTCAGAGCAAACATGGCCCAGCAACCTGTCGCGCAGCTGTCCGGGCGAAGGGAACTGTTGAGGCTTTGCAGAACCATTCTTAAGCCCTCTGAGAACAGCATTGCTTGGTCATTCTTCCCCCGGGCCAACCGCGGGTACGGGAAATCTTCGCTGATCGGGTGGAATGATGGCGCCGGCCGGGGCGACCGACCAGCCGATCGATTTCTCGACCGTTCGTGTCTTCTCCGCGCGCCCTGAAATCTCGTCCTGCTAGGCCGTGAAGAGCTCGGTTGAGTTTTC
>JAHWKS010000334.1 GCA_019347795.1 Planctomycetota bacterium
AAGGCCGCCATCGCAAATCGCTAGCGTCCATTCTCCCGAAACGGCGCGCGATTGCAATGTCGGCATCACGCGGTCATCGATTCATCGAAACGTAGAATGTCCCCTTTGGCTTCGCCTTCCCGTGAACTGAAAAACGTCATGACAATGCCCGCATGGGCGCCGCGTCTCGCGGTATCCATATCCGCCCGGGGTGCTGACGATTCAGACGCGGGAAGGTTTTGAATGTTCGTAGGCATTGCCGCGCCCGGCGGTGTAGAATGTGGGGGCGTACCGATCGTCGCTGCGAAGTCTTGTCTTGAGGCCATGCGGTACAAGTATCTGACTGCGTCCGGAGCGCTGCATGAGGGGGCGCCGGCGGAGCGCGCTTCTCGCGGCGATGCCCGGTCGGGCGCGGCGACAGCGAGCCACACTTTGCATGCGGACGCGGCGCAGCCGATTCCGCTGAATGGTCTTGATGTTCCGCTGGAGATTGTCGAACTGGTTCCGGAGTCGGTCGCGCGGGAATGTCGCGTGTTTCCGCTGGCGCTGCACGGCGAGACAATGACGCTGGCCGCGGTGGATCCGGATGATCTGGCGCTGACGGACCGGCTGCGGTTTCTGCTGGCCAAGGACGTGCGGCTGGTGAAGGCTCGTCGCGGCGCCATCGAGCGAGCCATCGACCGGCACTACGGCCAGATCCAAGGAGAGTCGGCGGACAGCCTGCTGCAAGAGTTCACAGACACGGCCGTCGACTTTTGCGAAGACGACCTCGCGCACGCCGCCCCCGCCCGCGGCGGAGCGGCGCGCGGCGAATCAATTCGCGAATACCAGACAGGCCTCGCCGCGCCGGAAGGCGTGGTCTGGAGGCAGGCTGCTCCCGCGCGGCGAATGCCGGGCGCGGAGCGATCGCAACTTCAGGGGAGACGCGGCATGTTTTTCTTCACCGTGGAAGAGGGGCAGAAGGTCCTCATGCACTGCCGAAACGGCACGATTGAAGTGCTCTCCGGCCCGTGTCGGCGGTGGATCGGCTCGCGCCGCTTCCAGCCGATGGAGCACTACGTCGCCCATCCCGGCGAGTTCCTCATTCTCCGCTTCCGCGACGGCCGGCAGCAGCACCTGATCGGCCCGGCCGAGCTGTGGTTCGATCCGCGGGTGCATCTCTCGGTGGAGAAGGAAGACGGCCTGCAGGTCTCGGCTAAGGAGGCGGTGGTGGTCTACAGCCAGGCGAAGAACAGCGGGGCGATCTCGCGCCGCATCGTGTATGGGCCGACACTTTTCACGCCCGAGCCGGGCGAATGGCTGCACCGATTCTCGTGGCATGCGTCCCGGGGCGGTTCGCAGGGGGTGTCGAAAAAGCCGAACGCGCTGGTGTTCCACAAGCTGTGGCTGATGCCCGACCAGATGTATCATGACGTGCCCGACGTGCGGACCGCCGACGATGCGGTGCTCACCATCCGCCTGATGATCTTCTTCGAGCTGCTCGACATCGAGCGGATGCTCGACTCCACGCACGACCCGATCGGCGACTTCGTGAACGCCGCCACCTCGGACGTGGTGGAGTTCATCGGTCGCCGGGACTTCGAAGGCTTCAAGCGCGAGACGGAGAAGCTGAACGAGCTGGAGACGTACAAGCAGCTCGCGCGCCGCGGGCAGCAGTGCGGCTACCGGATCACGAACGTCGTCTATCGCGGGTACGGGGCGCCGCCGTCCTTGCAGCAGATGCACGACCAGGCGATCGAGGCCCGCACCCGACTGCAACTGGACCGGGCCACGGAGCAGCAGGCGCAGGAATTGGAGAACTACAAGCTGGAATGCCAGCTCCAACGAGCCGGCAAGCGGCGGACCGAGCAGACCTCCGAAGTCGAGCACGACCTGCAACTGGCGGCCAAGCGCGGCGAGGCCCAGATGCGCGAGGCCGAGGCGAAGCGTCGGTTCAGTCGCCAAGAGCGCCAGCGCGACGCGGACTTGCAGGCCGAAATCCGTCGCAACGAGGACGCCCGTCAGCGCGAGCATTTGACGGCGCTGAAAGAAATGGGAGTCGATCTGACCGCCTACCTCACCCAAGGCCGGGCCGACCGCGTGATCGAGCTCCGCGGCGGCGTCGATCCGCACATTCACTTGGACCGGTTAACCGAAGCGCCGGCCGACCGCCGCGACGGGAGCCAGCGCGCTTCCGATCAACTTCCATAATCTCGCACGCACGCGGCGGCGCCAGTCGCTACGGGCAGCTTTTCCGCACTTTCTTTTCCGCACGAAGGACTATGGGCGATCAGGGTCGGGTGCCAAAGGGATTAAGCCAGCGACGCAATGAACGTCGCCGCGATGTGCTGGGTAAAAAGCTGCTTCCCCGGACACGCCTGCCGAATTCATTGCTTTAGGAGCGCGTCCATCGCCGCCTCTTCGTTCGCTGACAGACAAAGGAAGTAGTCCGCGCAGGTCACAACCTGCCCGTTATCGCCGTAGCGCAGCAGTACACTGAGGGCAAGTGGTTCGGCCTTCTCATGCGTGGGCGCCACTTCCAAACGGCAAAGGACACGGTAATGCATGGATACCACCAACCGGCCTTGCACGTTTTGCTGGACCGGGATCAGGGGGATGCGCGGCGCTGTGGCCAAGGTCAATTCCTTGCCTCGCTCAACGGACCAGTCGTGTTGAGGGGCGGGTCTCGTCCCCTGAAAAACGCGCAAATGCCCCAGCGCATCCTGGTTGGAGCCGAGGGTCTTCAGAACCCGGATCTTCGAGGGCGTTCCGTTCTTGATGCCGATCCCGATCGTGGAGGTCCCACTGATCTGGAACCCGAGGCGAAGACGCTGTCGCCACGCGGTCAGCCACGCTACTTCCTCTTGTGGCGTGCCGGGGAGGTCAAACAACACTTTCTCCAACGCCGCCATTTCGGTTTCCACGTCCGCTGGCGTCTTGCGTTGGTTTCTCTTTCGCGATCTACGGCTCGCGCCGGTTCCAGGCTCCGCATCCTCGGCCAAGGCGGCCCTGCTCTCGCCGGCGCCGGTTTCCGCTGCTGTCAGCTCCCGGAGGAACTTCTGGTCATCGCCGCTCAGCCGCGAGATCGGCACGGTCACGGTCTTGCCATCCAGCTTTTTCAAAACCACCGCATCCGCTTGAGTCTCCACGAGGGTCGCTTCGATTTGGTAATTGCCTGTCTGATCGGTCCACGTGCGATTCACTTGGCTCTTCTCCGAAGCCGGCGGCGCGGCGGTGGTGCAAGGCAACCAGCCGAAGAGCACGATGGAAATGCACCCTACTATCAGCCTTCGGAAAAACTCGAAGCTGCATCCAAGAGAACTTTGCATTCGTGTTTCGCTCCCGATAGACAGCCGGCCGCAATTGTCCGACGGCCGAGAAAACCCGTGTAGCGTTATTGCGTGAATTCGCATCACAATCATTACTCCGCTTTCTCCAGGAGCTCCTTGGCCTCGGCGCCTTGTTTCCCCTCGGGATCCAAGCGCAGGACGCGCTCCAGGGAATCGACGTACTGCTTGCTGCGCGGGCCGGCGCGGCGCGCTTTCAGCAACAGATAGTCGGCCACCTTGATCGCGCGATCGTGGGCGCGCTGAAGCTCCTTTTGCGCTTCCTCATTCTTGGGATTGAGCCGCAGCACCTCGTCCAACTTCGCCCGGTAGTCAACGATCTTGCTGTCGTCGCCCATGATGCGCAAGGAGCCCGATTGCTCAAAGAGCTTTTGCGCGCGGACATCCAGCTCGGCCAGGGCCTGCTGGATCTTCGCGAAGCGCGCTTGTGCGTCGGGCGTCAGCAGCGCGCCTTCCAGTTGTATTGCGCTTTCGCGAAACTCCACCCATTGCTCTTGGGTGTAGTGCTGGCCTACGGTCTGGAACAACTGGGCGACGGCCTGATCCACGGCGGGCCGCACCATCGCCCGCACCTTGGCTAGGCTGGCGCGGTGCGGCGAATCGGGGTATTGCTTCTCGAACTCATCCAGCTTGCGCCACACATCCAGGTACTTGCGCTGTTGATGGAGGGCGCTCATCTCGCTCCAGGCTTCATTGTGGGCGTCCCAGCGAGCCCGCACCGCCAACCGACTTTCCCACTGCGCCTTCAGCTCGGCAGCCTTCTTCTGCAGTTCGGGATTCCCCACGGTTTGGGCCGGCTCCACCAGGCGAATGGCCGCGACGAGATCCCCGTCCAAGACCACATCGACGGCCCGATCGATCGCGTTCTGCGCCACTTCGTCGCCTTTGCTGCGCAGTTCGCGATCCACCAGGATCCAGCGCGGCGTGCCGCGCCACGGGTTCGCTTTTTCCAGGGCCTGGCGCGCCTGGGCGAGTCCCACTGCCACTTCATGGGAGTGGCTGGGAAGGAACAGCAAGTCGCCGACTTCGGAGTCCAGCGTGTCGAAGATCAGGTTCGCCACTTTCTGCAATTGTGAATTGTCAAGGCTGGAGGCCGCGCGGAACAACTGCTCCGCCTTCACGCAGTGCTCGACCAGATCCACCATTGCCTCGCGCCGGCCGTAGAAGCGAAGGGCCTCTTCGTAGCCTGCGCGAAAAGCCAACTCGCGGCCCAGGGACGAGGACTGAGGGCTGGCGATGGGCTTAGCGGCCAATTCCCGCGCACGCTTAAGCAGCGCCGCAACCTTGTCCGCGGGAAGGTCGGGCAACAACTCAAAGGCGACCTGCAACTGGGCGCTACGGGCCTCTAGGTCGTTTTCCGCGTGGCATCGCTCGGCTTCCTCCACGGCGCGCTTGCCGCGGGCGAAGCGAAGCTCCCGCTCCAGGCGACGCACCGTTTGGTCGCGCTGCTCAAACTCGGCGTCCTCCATAGGCGTGCGCAGGGCCTTGAACATGGCCTGGGCGAGCGCTTCCGCCGCGGCGGCGGGCTGGTCCTCGTTGATCAGTCGCTCGGCGTCCTCAAGCAACTTGGCGATTTGCGCCCGGCCTTCCTGGACCAGTTCGAGCTGTGTGAAGCGGTGCTTGATTGCTTGAAAGCTGCGGCCATAGATGGCCAGTTCGTCGGGGTGCTGCTCGAACAGAGCTTGCGCGCGCGCCAACGCCGTGCGGCCCCCCGCCAGGTCTTGCCGGGTGACCGCCTCCCGCAAGTCGTCCAGCGCCGCGCGGAATTCCTTAAAGAAGGCCGGCGGAGGCGTCGGCCCCGGCTTGAGCTGCTCGCGCAAGTGCACGATGATCTCCTCCAGGCGCACCAGCCGCGGGTCGGAGTGGCGAATATTGAAATCCAGCAGCATTTGCCGCCACACCTGGGCCTGGACCAGGGCGTCGCGCAGATCGTCGCGCTCCAAAAGCTGCTCCACGGCTTCCAGCGTAATGTCGGGCGGAGGAAGCGGCAGGTCGCCGTCCACTTCCGCCGTGCCCGGGGGGAGTCTTCCGCTTTCCGCCGCCAAGGGATCCCACGTCAGCCAGCCGGCGTGAAGCACCAGCGAGCCGGGCGGCGCCAGGACCCAGGCCACGCTCAGCGAGACAATAGCCAAGGCCAGCGTGACGCCGGCCGCGAAGGAGCGCCGACTGAACCAGGGGTGCTGGACCAGGAGCACGGAATAGGGAGCATCCAGAACCGCGCGGCGCGGCGGGCCGACCTCATCCAGCAGCGACTGCCCGACGCGGATCGACTTTTCCCCGCAGGCCGGACAGGCCACCATGCCGCCGACTTCGCTCAGTCGGTAAGGAACCTCCTTGCCGCAGTGGGGACAGGAGACCGAGCCGGCCACGTCGGCCGCGCCCAGGGGTGCGGCGAAGATGGAGCGCGCCACGGCCGAGGCCTTCTCGCGGGGCGTACTCTTGCTTGGGGGAGGATAGCGCCAGGATTCCGAATCTTCCTTCATAGGATCTCGTGCTTGAGGTTGAACGGGATTAGCCCTGCACTCCGACGCCGCCGCTTCCGGACCCAACCGGGATCACTTCGCCGTGCTCCATGGGAATCCAATTGACGCTGAAATTCTGATCCCAGACCTCCTTGCGCACGCTGCGGAAAAGATCGAAGCTGTCGGAATAAACCGCAAACTGAATTACGGCCTTGCTAGGGTCAATCCGGCCGAGGCGCTGCCGCAGCTTGGAATCCGGTCGGAGCGCCGCTTCCAGCGTTTCTCCCGCTTGGCCGTCGCGCGAGACAACATCTTTTTGCATCAGGACCAGCGTCCCCACGAGCACGAAGGTTACTTTCATGTCGAAATCACCCGCGGGCAGCGTGCCCCCGCGCGCGTCCACAAACGCTTCCAACTTGGCCGAGTCGTCAAGGATGCGTTTGAAGTTTTCCGACCATTCGTCGAAGTCAAGAATCGCGACTCTTCCGTTCTCGCACACGAGGGCCAACGGGGTCTCCTTCTGCTCGGTCCGCAAAATGGGCGGACGAAACCCGATTTGCCGCGGTTTTTCCTTCTCCGGCTCCCGGACCTCGTCCTCCGGATCGGGCGTCTTGAGGTCGCCAATTTTTTTCATCAATTCTTCGATGCCGGCTTCGATCCGGGGCATCTTCTCCTCGAGCACGGCGATTTGTTCGTCAATCGCCTGCACCTGGCTGCGCAGCATGCTGATTCTTTTGAGAAGAATCTCCTCCGTCGGATCGGCGGCTTTTGCCGAAGGCCCGAGGGAAAGAAGGAGCGCCGCCGCCAAGCCGAGCGCCAGGCGCCGC
>JAHWKS010000335.1 GCA_019347795.1 Planctomycetota bacterium
AGGATTCGTTCCGCTTCGGCGCAGGGAGTCGCGCCGAAGATTTCGCCTCGAATCTATTACTCAAATCCCGCGTACGACGCTATGCCGATTTGCGGCCTGGCTTCTCTCGCGGGGCGTAGCCGTAACTGCGCAGCTTGTTGGCCAGCGTCCGCACGCCGATCCCCAAAGCCTGCGCCGTCTTGCCACGATGCCCGTCAAAGCGCTGGAGCGTCGCCTCGATCAGCCGCCGCTCCATCTCCTGGAGGTTTACTTCGGTGGACGCCGCTTCGCCGGCCGACGATTGGATTTCACCGATCAGCCATGTTCGCAGCTCATCCGCTTGGATCGTCTCGCATCGACCGAGCACGCTCGCGCGGGTCGCGAGGTTCTCCAGCTCGCGCACATTGCCGGGCCACGAGTATTCCATCAGCAGCTCCAGCGCGGAGGCGCTAAGGTTCCGCGGCGCCTGCCCCAGCCGCTGCGCCGCGCGGGCGAAGAAGAACTCCATCAGTTCGGGGATGTCCTCCTTCCGCTGGCGGAGCGGCGGGGTCTGCAGCGGCACCACCGCCAGGCGGAAGTATAAATCTTCGCGAAAGCGGCCGGCGGCGATCTCCTTACGAAGGCAGCGGTTCGTGGCCGCCGCCACCCGCACGTCTACGGATCTTGTCGCGCTTTCGCCGACGCGCTCGAAGGCCCGCTCCTGAAGCACGCGGAGCAGCTTGGCTTGAAGGGAAAGCTCGATTTCCGTCACCTCGTCCAGGAACAGCGTCCCGCCGTCCGCCAACTCGAACCGCCCGACCCGCGGCGCGTCGGCGGTGGTGAAGGCGCCGCGGACGTGGCCGAACAGCTCGCTCTCCATCAGGTGCGGCGAGAGCGCCGGGCAGTTGACGCTCACCAGCGTCCCGGCGGCCCGCCGGCTGGCGGCGTGGACGGCGCGGGCGACCAGTTCTTTGCCCGTTCCGCTTTCTCCCAAGATCAGCACCGTCTCGCTGGTGGGGGCGACTTGCGCGATTCGCTGGCGTAACCGCTGTATGGCGGGACTGGCCCCGATCATCGCCGGCCCGGCGTCGCCGCCTCCCGCCGGCGCCGCGATGCGCCGCGGCCCGCCGAGTTCGCGCAGGGCCCGCCTGACCAGTTGCTCGAGCTGGTCGGCGTCGAACGGCTTTTCCAGGTAGTCGAAGGCCCCGCGGCGCATCGCCTCGACTGCCGAGGCGACGCTGGCGTGCGCGGTGATCATCGCCACTTGCGCCTCGCCGCCGCGCTCGCTGAGGGCGCGCAAGAACTCCAGGCCGTCCATCCCCGGCATCTGCAGATCCGTGAGGATAACGTCGAACTCCTCGCGATCAAGCCGCCGCAGCGCCTCCACGGCGCTGGAAGCGCAACTCACCTCGTGACCGGCACAGCGGAGAATGTCGGCCATCGCCTCGCGTGCGCTGGCGTGATCGTCCACCACCAGCACGCGACCGGTGAGAGCGTGCGGCTCGGCGACAATTGGGGGCATCCGAGATTCCTTTCTCTGTCCAAGCTTCGGCCGACTATGCCGCGCGGCGTTCGGCCGGCCGCGGAATATGAATGGTAAACGCGGCGCCCCCTTCGGGGCAGTTCCGCACGCAGACTCGTCCGCGATGCGCTTCGGCGATCCGCTGCACGATAGCCAGTCCCAGTCCGGTGCCTTCGCTCTTGGTGGTGAAGAACGGCTCGAACAGGCGTTCTTCGTCGTCCGGCGAGATTCCCGGTCCGCTGTCGGCCACTTCAATGTCCAGACCTTCCGAGCCGGTGCAGGCGGTAAGCACGAGTTGCCCTCCCTCGGGCATCGCGTCCAGCGCGTTGAGCATGAGGTTCAGCACGCAGCGACGGAGCATATCTGCATCGGCGAAGCCGAGAGCATCCGGGGGCGCATCGACCTCGACGCTCACGCCCTGGGCGGCGAACTGAGGCTTCAGCGATTCGCACACGTCCTGCAGCAGGCCGTGCAAGCTGAAGCTGCGCCATTGCGGGTCCCGGTCGCGAGTGAAGTTCAGCAGGTCGTTCACAGTGGCCTCCAGTGCAGTTAAACCCGAGTCGATCTTGTCCACGAACGAAAGCGTATCGGCGTCTCCCGCCAATCGGCGGCGTAGAAGACTGCTGTACAGCGTCAGCGGCATGAGGCTGTTGCGGACCTCGTGAGCCACGTGCGACGCCATTTGGCCCAAGTCCGCCAGGCGGTTCTTTCTGGCGAGTTCTTTGTTTTTCACCGCCAGCTCGTCCGAGAGGCGGCGGACTTCCGCCCGCAGCGTCTCGTGCGACGCATGCAGGCGCTGCGTTGCTTCGTCCCATGCGGCGAGCACGGCCGCCAGATCCGGGCTGTCGTGGGCGGGTTCGGCTAGGGGAAGCGAAGCGGTCAATTCTGAAGTTCCTGCTGTGCCCGGTTACGACTCGGATGACAAGTCCAATCGTACCGGGCTCGCCACGGGTTGATACGCATTGCGGGCTTCGGCGGCGGCCTGGGCATGGTCCAACTCCTGGGACACGGCGCTCCGCCGCCGCACCAGGGCGTCCTTGTCTTTCGCTTCCAGCGCCTTGACCTCCTCCACCAGCCGCTGGCACTGCTCGGCGGCGGCGCGGCACCGGCGGCGGTCCTCGGGCGATCGCCAGACCCTCGCTTCCGGATCCTGGCGGCGGAAACGCTCCAGGCGCGCGTCGAGACGCTGAACCTCCTCCAACAGACGCTGCTTGGCGCTGAGCACGCGGAGCAAGGTCTTCATGTCGTCCGAGTCGATCAGCGCGGGCTGCCGCACGGTCAGCTCACGGAGCTGCGTCACCACGCGCAGCTTGCGCGCCACCAGCTCGGCGAGGGCGTCCGTGTCGTGCTCGTTCATGGCAATCCCATCGTCCATGCCGCGGACCCGCGGGCGTTCCCGCTAATTCACGAGCAATATGTCCAGCAACTCCTCCCACTGGCCGGGTCCGTAGCGCGTGGCGCCGAGGAAGTCGGCGCCGGGATCCAGCCGGCTCAGGATCACCTTGGCCTGCTCCAGCACGCCGCGGGCCTCGGCCGGGCGCCGCATTCGGCGGTGGCAGGCGGCGATCTGCAAAAACGCTTCCAGCGCCGACGGCTCGTTCTGATAACGATTGGCGGCCAGCGTGTACGCGCGGATCGCCTCCTCGTAGCGACCCAGGTCGAACAGCGCGTCGGCGCGGCCGAAATAGGCGTTCCGCAACATTCCCCGCTCGACGGCGGTCAGCGGGGCCGCGGCGGCATTCACCTCGGTGGACTTCTCGCGCCAAGTGAGGCGGTCGATCAACTCGCTATAGGCGTTGACGGCCTTGGCCAGCTCTTCCTGCATCTCCCGCTCCACCGAGTTCCGCGTAGCGTCGAGCGTGATCGTGGCCAGCCGCTTGCGAGGATGCTTCGCGGCTTCACGATAAGCTTCCCCCAAATAGTACCTGGCCCGCAGCGCCTGCGGCGCATTCGGATAGCGAGCGAGGGCCTCTTCCAGGACCTGGGCCGCCTCCCGGCAGGCGTCGTGAGCCTGCTGCAACTTCGCCATCCCCGCTTTGATCGCCTCCGTCCCCGGACCATCGACGCCCGCCTTCCGGCTCTCGGCCTCGAACAGCTTTCCTTGCCGGAACGACGCTTCCCCCAGGAGGAAGAGCGAGTCGCGCCACTCAAGACTTTGCGGCGTGAGCGCCTCGTGCTCCAGGTTCTCTCGAAGCAGCGACTTGGCGGCCGCGGCGTCCGCCAATTCCAGGTGCGTCTGCGCCGCAAGCACGCGGGCGCGGTAGACCGCAGGATGCTCCGCGTGGAGGCTCATCACCGCCTGGAGCATCTCCAAAGCGCGGTCGAGATCCCCCAGCGACATCAGCGCCTCTCCCAACTGCGTCTGGGCGTCGGGCGTGTGCGGGGCGCCGTCCTGCTCCAGATACAGCTCGAACATGCGGGCGGCGTGGGAGAAGTCGCGTCCGCGGAGATAGCTTTGCGCGCTCTGCCAAACATCTTCGGGATATTCGCGCGTGCCGATTCGCAAGAGCGCCAGCCGGGCGTAGGCAATGCCCGCCAGACGATGCTCCCGCCACGCCTGCTTCTGAGCCGCTTCTCTTTCGTGCGGCGAAAGTCGCGCCACGTCGTCCGCCAGCCGCTGCGCCCGGTCAGCGTGGGCCTCGGCCCGCAGGATCATCGCCCGATCGGCGGGAAACACCGCGGGGAAAACCCGGGTCAGGTCAATTGCCTCCGCGTGTTTTTGCTGACCCAGCCAGCGGGCATAGGCCGCCAGCAGCCGGGCTCGAAAGCCGTCGAGCGACATCCACGGGTTGCTGTAATAGATGGGGATCGGCGACTCGGCCAGCAAACGCTGATATGCCTCCACGGCTTCGGCGTCGCGCCCCAGGTGTTGCAGAAGCTCGGCCTCGCCCAATCCGGCCGAGAGACCGCTCGGCGTCCCGGCGTGCAGGCGCCGCATGGCGGAGAATTGCTTGAGCGCTGCGGACAAATCGCCCAACTCTCGGAGGCATACGCACTGAAGGTAATCCGCCTGGCGGCGTTCGAAACGATCGATCGCCGACTGCTGGCGAACTTCCTCCAGCAACTGGATCGCCTCCGCCAGAGTCGCCGCTTTCGCGTTATCGGCGGCTTCCCTTTCGACATCCGGCGCCGCAGGCTGTTGGGCCTGGCGCACCAGCAGCTTGGCCTGCAGCAGGCGAATGCGCGAGGCATGCGGCGATTCGGCTACGATCAACGGGTTCAGAGCTTCGCGAGCCTCCTCGAGGCGGTCCGCCGCGAGCAGAACGTCAATTCGCTCAAGGATCATCGCCAGCCGGTCTTCCGACGACAGCGACTCGTCGTTGAGCGCCAAGTCGTAATGCGTCAGCGACTTGCCCCATTGCGGGTTGGGAAGCCGCGCGTATCCTTCAGCCATCAGGCGATGAATGATCGAGTTCGGCGTGCGACCGTCAGCCACACCCTCCTCCAAAAACTGAACGCTGGCTGCGTAGCGTCCGGAAAGATTCAGACAAACGGCCGCCTGGAGAAACGCCTTCTCCTCCAGTTCAGAAGGCAGCCCTAGTTCGTCGGATTGCCGAAAGGAGCCTGCGGCCGCGCGGTACAGCGCCCGCTGCTCCTCGGGATCGAACCGCGCGGCCGCTTCCGCCGCCAGTCGCGCGCCGCGCACGAAGAGCGGCAATCCTTCTTGGCGCGACGTCGGATTCGGCGCCGCGCGCAGATCCTCGGCGATGGCGTGAGCTGCCTGAAAATCCTCGTCGGCAACCTCTTTCAAAAGAATCTCGAGCGTAGGCGCCTCGGCCGACGCACCCGCGCGGCTGAGCCGCCACGCTGCGCCTCCAGCAATGACGGCGGCCAGCGGAAGCAGGATCATCAGGCCGCGAGGCAATGGCTTTGCGCGCACCCAAGCGATCGCAACACGCGCGCGGACCCGCACTTGCGAAAGCCGGGTCGGCTTTGCGTCGGCGCCGGGTCCTGATTGCTCCCGCTGGCGAGCCATCGTGCAGCTTCCGCGCAGGCTGCGGTTGGCGGCGTTCTTCGAACTTCCTCCTCGCCCCGGCCGCAAGACGCGCGGCCTGTCGCCAACCGGCGAAACACAAGCGGGGCGGTTTGTACCGGATCAAGCCAGGGCTCGTCAACCGACGTTGGCCGCCTGAACGGCGATCGCGGCCGGGGGATCCTCAAGCTCCCGCTGCGTTTCCAGATAGGGACGCACATCCACGCCGTCCACCTCCACGATGTTCAGCTCCGGGTACATCGCCAGATCGATCTCTTCCCAAGCGGGGTTCGCGACCGGCTCGCCACCGGGCATTTTCAGCCCCTGCACTTTGGGAGACACCGGCCGCCGCGGATTGAACGACACCACCACCGCCTCCATTCCGTTGGACAGCGTCACGATTTGCCCCAGCGGGAAGGGAGGAATGATTTCGTAAAACGCCCGCTCTACCACGGGATCGAACATGCCGCGGCAACTGGTGCGCATCTCGTGCAGCACCTGCACGGGAGGCTTCGCGCGGTGATAGCACCGGTGCGTGGTGGCGGCGTCGTAAACGTCGCAAACGGTGGCGATGCGGCAAAAGACCGGGATCCGCCGCCCGGACAGGGATGGCAGCTTTTCTCCGGTCGCCTGGTCGATCCGCTCGGGATATCCCTTGCCGTCGTACCGCTGATGATGGTTCAACACCACCTGCGCGACGTTCGACGACACGCGCCCCTTCACCAGCTCGTACCCGTAGACGGGGTGCATTTTGACCACCTCCATCTCTTCGGGGGTAAGGCGGCCGGGCTTGTTCAGGATCTCCGGCGGGACGCGCATCTTGCCCACGTCGTGCAGGAGGCAGCCCAGCCCCAGCTCGCGGAGGTCCTTGGCGTCGCGGGCCAGCCGGGCCGAGCGCTGGTCAATCAGGTATCGCTCGAGCTGCAGTCCGAGCAGCATCGAGAGATAGCAGACGTTGGTCGAGTGCGAGAGCAGATAATTGTCGAACGCATCCAGCTTTTGCAGGAGCACGTCGCCGCAGTTGCTCTCCTTAAGAAAACAGAATAATTCGCTGATCGATTGGTGGAAGCGATCGACGTCGAGGTTGATCGCCGCCTCCCGATCGACGGCTTCCAGGTTGCTGCGGAGGCGCCAGTAGA
>JAHWKS010000336.1 GCA_019347795.1 Planctomycetota bacterium
GGGCCTGCGAGCCGTGGACGAGGCGCTCAACAAGCTGGCCTCCGCCTCGCCGCAGATCAAAAAGCGGGTGCTGGCCGCCGCGACCGCCTGCGTGGCCGCCGACGGCCAGGTGACCGTTAATGAAGGAGAGCTTCTGCGAGCCATCGCCGATTCCCTCGACTGTCCGATTCCACCGCTGTGCTGAAGGCGCGGTCGCCGTGAAGAGGGAGAAAGCGGGAGGGAGAAAGCAGCGGGACAGGCGCGGTTATTAGTGCCGAGACGACTCAAGGACAGCAAAGCGCGCCTGCCCCGCTTTCGTCCCCCGGGATCCGGCGCATTGGATTCCCGTCACGCGAGGAGCGGATTCTGTCCGGCGACGCGTTCGCCGAGCCTAATCTGCTCGATGGGCTGAAAAGCCGGTGAGGCGTGCGAGGTCGGGCCGGGGGAGCAACCGGGAAAGGCCCAGGAAAAGGTGTCGGGAAGCGATAAGTCATTTTTTGCCTTACCGGTCCCTGACAGTGCTTTCCGCCCGAGAATCCGATGCACGTCCACGACCTCCACGCCACCCTCCTGCACCTCCTGGGCTTCGACCACGAACGCCTCACCGACGTCCATGGCCGCGTCGTGCGCGAGCTGATTGCCTAAACTCTTCCGGCATCGCCACGACTCCACCACTCTCCTCC
This sequence comes from Planctomycetota bacterium, assembly GCA_019347795.1. Lineage (GTDB taxonomy): Bacteria > Planctomycetota > Planctomycetia > Pirellulales > Pirellulaceae > JAHWKS01. Next base: position 663 of record JAHWKS010000336.1, read on the forward strand.
GTTACCTCTGTTGACTTCTGTTCAATCAACCCGCGGCGACAGATTCACATCACGTGGTACGGGCGACTCTGGGGCCGTCTTGTAGTCGACGGGGTCGGGGTGATTTTTCGGGCATGGATCTTGCGAAGTGGCAGGACGGTTGGCCGAAAAATCTCCCCGACCCCTTCGCGCCTCCACCGCTTGGCCATCAAGCGACTTGCCTGGCGGGTTGGGGTTGGCGGGCGGGTTTTTCGCGGCGGAAGGAGGCGTGGAGGGAGTCCCAGTCGATTACGAGCTTGCCGCCGGTGGTCTCGTGCTGCTTGGCCCACGTCATCAAGAGGTCCAGGCAGGCGTGGTCGATGTAGTCCAGATGCTCGAAGTCGACGTGCAGCTCGGCGCCCGGGGGGGCTTTTTCCAACTCGCTGGCCAGCCGCGGCAGCCGGAGGAAGGTGGCGGCGCCGGAAAGCTTCAGCACCGCGATGTTCCCGTCCGGTTGACGCGCTAGCTGGACGTTGAGGTGCGAGAACGTGTAGAGCAGCTTTACCGCAGCCAGCACAACGCCGACAATCACGCCCGTCAAGAGATCGACAGAGACGATCGTGATCACCGTCGCGGCGTAAATGCCGACTTCGCCCCAGCCGTACTTGCGGAGCTCCTTGATCGACTTGATATCGATCAGCTTGTACCCGGTGAAGACCAGGATCGCGGCCAGCGCGGCGGTGGGGATCAGCCTTAAGAGGAACGCCAGCCCCGCGACGAACACCAGGAGCCACACCCCATGCATGATCGCCGAGAGCCGCGTCTGCGCGCCTGCCTTGACGTTGGCGGAGCTGCGCACAATGACGCCCGTCATGGGCAAGGCGCCGAGGCAGCCGCAGATCATGTTGCCGACGCCTTGGGCGCTCAGCTCGCGATCGTAGCGGGTGCGCGGTCCGGAATGCATCTGATCGACCGCGGTGGCGCAGAGGAGCGTTTCGGCGCTGGCGACGATCGCAATCACCACCGCGTGCTGCAGCAGCATTTGCCAGGGCGTTTCCGTGAAAACGGCCAGGCTGGGGAAGCGAATCTCCTCCCAGAGGTTCGTGGGAACTTCCACATAGAACACGGGCAAGGCCAGCACGAACGCCAGCGCCGTCGCCAGGATCACGGCCGTCAGAGGGGCGGGAATGAAGCGAATTCGCTTGGGGGCCATCGTTTGCCAGAGCACAATCGCGGCGATGGTGAGCAGTCCCAACAAGGCCGCCAGGTTGTGGTTCTTCAGCCCGCCCAGAAGCGTCTCCAAGTCCTCGCTTGCGGCGCTTTGGGCTTCGGCGGCGGTTTCCAGGTCGCCGTTTTGGAGGGCGGCGATGGCGGCTTGCGTGTGCTCGTGGGCGGCCGATGAGGCGACGCGGATTCTTTCGGCGCGTCCTCCGTTAGGCACAAGCTCAAGCGACTGCAGCTCGGCCGCCACCGCATCCAGGCGCCGCATCACGTCGGCCTGCTCGTTCACCAGAAGCTCGATCTCGGGCGAGGGCGTTCTGTGCATTTCCGCCGTAAGGTGCCGCAAATGCTCCTGCTCGCGGTGCAGCTCGCCGACGGTGCGGAGCGTCCCCGTGAGATGCTGCCGCACTTCGCGGCTGGGGACCTCGTCGAACGTGAGCGACTTCGCCACCGCCCGCGGGATCGTCAGCAGGTTTTGGATTCCGCTCCCTTGCGGGCGGTCGTCGACCATGACATGAAACTGACTGGCGAAGATCAGCACGCCGATGCCGGCCAGCATGCCCTTGATCACCGCGGGCGAGACGGCGCGAAACCATTGCCCCAGCTTCAGCATGCCGGCGGTCAGTTGCAGCACGCCGGCCAGCAGGACCACGACGCCGAGCGTCTCCAGTCCGAACTCGCGAATCACTTCGTGCACCAGGACGATCAGGCCGGCGGCCGGGCCGCTGACTTGCAGGGGACATCCCGCGAGCGAGCCGACCACGATGCCGCCGATGATGCCTGTCACCAGTCCCGCGGCCACGGGGGCGCCGCAGGCGATGGCGATGCCCATGCACAGCGGCAGGGCTACGAGAAACACGACGATCGAGGCGAGAAAATCGTTCTTGAAGGTTCCGTTCTTGGATGGATTCATAGCGCAGATATTGATGTGAAGATTCAGTGAAGAAAACGAGTTCAGTACTCCGCGTCTACCCGCCGACCGTCAACCGCGACGGCCCGGCGGCGCGAAGCGGCCTACGCGAGCGCCCTGCCCGCGTCGGTCTGCTCGAAAGAGAGAAACTGGCCCTGCCCCGCGTCATAGGCGAAGACCTGGCCGGTTTCGAATTTGTAAACCCAGCCGTGCAGGCTGAGCTCGTTGCGGGAGAGCGCCGCCGCCACGGAAGGATGCGTGCGGAGGCTTTCCAGTTGCACCAGCAGGTTCTCTTCGACCGTGGCCGTGAGCCGCGCTTTTTCGTCGGTGATGTGCTGGTAGTTCTCTTTGATGATCCGCGCGGTGGCGTCCGCGTGATGCAGAAACTTCCGCACGGCGTGCAGGTGCTGCACCTGCTCGGGGTGCAACAGGCCGTTCATCGCCCCGCAATGGGAGTGGCCGCAGACGATGATGTCCCGCACCTTGAGCACGGCGACGGCGTACTCGATGGTGGCCGCCTCGCCGCCGAACCCGGCGCCGTAGGGCGGGATGATATTGCCGGCGTTGCGCATGATGAACAACTCGCCCGGCTTGGTCTGCGTGAGCATGCTCACGTCGATCCGCGAGTCGGAGCAGGTGATGAACAGCGCCATCGGCTGCTGTCCGCCCGTCAACCGCTCGAAGAGCTGCTTCTGGCTGGTGAAGATGTTGTTTTGGAAGTCGTGAATGCCTTGAACAAGCTTTTGCATCGGGATGGCCCAGAGGAAATGTCAGGGAAGAAATCCGCGCAGCACGGGCGTGCGCAGGAAGCTGGGGGGCGAAGGATCTTACGCTGCGCGCAAGCGCTACAGCCAAGCGCGCAGCGTCATCCCGTCATCGCAGAAGGGGCGCGCAGAGGCCGTTGGCCAGACGATGTCCGGTAAGGACCATCGAGAGCGGTGAGATCGAAGAGGGCCGCGCCAGCCGGCGGGCCGAACGATTGATGCGAGCCTTGATCGCCTTGGCGCGGAGGTCCCGCTGCACGGCGCCGAACTCGAACAGCGTCTCGTGCGCGATTTCTTCCTCCGCGGGAGTTTGGCCCCCCAGCGCGCGAGCCAGCGGCGCGCTCGGGGTCACGGAGAAGAGGCAGAAAGCCAGCAGGATCAACAAAGTTCGCATCATCGCATCCCGCGAAAGATGGCCCGCGCGGGGTTCCAAGCAAACTGGAAGGTAGGAATTGAGTACGAAGATACTTTTTCCCGGCCCCTCCGTCAATCCGTCCGCCGCCGAAAATCATCAATGATTCAGCAAGAATTCCTTGGAATTTACTAACGCCCAGAGCACGTCGCGAAGCCCGTCCAGCACCGTGGGAGAGGCCTCTATATGGGCAAGTGCAATGTCCTGTTCCCGGGCGGTCGGCGGCCGGCTTAACGTGCGGCGCCAAGCGTCCGAGATTAACTCGTCGGCATCGGCGTCTTTTGCGGTTTGCGGTCGAATCTGCTGCAGCCAGCCGTCGCGGCGGTCGAGCAGCTTGAGCAGCTCGTCGTCGTTGCGAAGGTAGAGCACCTGCAGGAGGCTGGGCTCGTCGGACCGCTCGCAATCGCAGTTGATCGCCCGGGCCGGTTTGCCGAACAGCTTGAGCGCGTAGTCCCCTTCGGCGGCGCGGCTATAGCCCGTGGAGACGCCGATGGCGCGGTCCCGCACCGCCGCCGGATCGGCTTGCATGGCGCGCTGCCGCTCGTCGTTGGCCGTGGCGAAGACGATCGCGTCGTACGCGACTTCGGCAGGGAGCCGTCTCACCTGCGCCCGGCTGAAGTTCCGCGCATCCGCGGCGTTCGACCCGTTGGGACGCCAGCTCGTCTGGTAGGTGCGGCTCGATGCGATCTCGCGGTGCAGCCACTTGAAATCGTAACCCTGAGCGACAAACTCCTCGGCCAGGTAGTCCAGCAACGGGGCGTTGCTGGGCGGGTTGGCAAGGTTCATGTCATCCGGCGGCTCGACGATCCCCTTGCCGAAATAATTCGCCCACACGCGGTTAACGACCGCCCGCGCGAAATAGGGATTGTCCGGCTGCCGGAGCCAATCCATGACCGGCTCGCGCGGATCGGCGTACATTTCCGAGAGCACTTCCTCGCCTCCCAGCAGGATCGGCGTAATCACGCGGCCCGCGGCGGCTTTGCGGCGGATGTTTCCCTTGCGGACTCGCTCCCAGTCGGGCGCCGACACTTCGCCCCACGGGACGACCGTCCCTTCGGCGGCGAGCCTGGCGAAGAGCCGCTTGTATCCGCCGCTGTCCTGATCGGCGGTCAGGCCGAGCTTCTTCTTCATCTCCCGCACCGTGCCCCGCGAGCCGGACTGACGGAAGCGGACCCCCTCAAAGAACGCCTGGAAGCCCTCGTAGTCGTCCTTGGTCCACTGGTCGTAGGGATGCTTATGGCACTCGGCGCACTCCAGGCGGACGCCGAGAAAGGCGTAGCTGAACCGCAGCGTCTGCGACGGCGTGAACCGGCCGGGCGTCCAGAAGTACGGCATCGACTCCCGGGCGGCGAAGTCGGCCGGGTCATCGTGGCGGAAATAGGCGCTCATCTCTGCGAAGTAATCTTCGTCGCTCTTCCCCGGGCGCCGGCTGCGGGCTAGGACGATTCCCGCCGCGATCTCGTCGTAGGGCGTGTTCTCCTCCAGGCGGCGGTAGAGCCAGTCGTACCACTGCGCCGACTTCTCGCGCCGCAGGCCCTGCTCGCCGCCGACCGGGAGGTTCTCTTCGCTGTTGCCGGTCAGGTCCCCCAGCCGCGTCGCCCACCAGGCGGCGTACGTCGGCCGCTCCAGCAGCTCGTCGATCTTCGCCGGCCGCTTCTCGGGCGAGGAGTCGGTAAGGAACGCGGCCGCCTCGGCGGGCGTGGGGAGCGTGCCGGTGATGTCGAGGCTCACGCGGCGGAGAAACTCCGCATCGTCGCAGATAGCGGACGGGACCGCTCCGGTTTTGCGAAGCTTCTCGACAACCAGCTCGTCGATCCTGCCGCGGGCCGCGACCTGGGGGAATTGCTCGCCCACGCGATCGGAAACCGGCAGGATCACGGAAACCGAGGCGATGCCGTTGTCGTAGAACGCCACCACGTGCGTGTCCCCCTGGCCGGCGGCGGTGACGTCGCCGCTCTCGCTGACTTCGGCGATCGATTCGTCGTTGCTGCGGAAGCGGCACAGCGGCGTGACGTCTTCCCGCGCGCCGTCGGACCAGGCGGCGATGATCCGCAGTTGCCGCGCGTCGCCGGCCCCAGCGAATTGGATCTCCGGCGGCTCGATGACCAGAGCGATCAGCTCCGCCCGATCCTCCGCGAGCGCGGGCGCCCCCGCCTCGATCCAGCTTCGCAAGAGGCGATATTCCCAACCGTCCCGTGGAAATCGCTCGCCTCCCTCGTGGTCGATCGCCAGCGTGGGCTTTTGCAGAATCAGGCTTTCGGCGGGATCGGACGTGTTCACGCGCGGATGATCGCCGCCGGAAAGGGCGTCGTGATCGGCGGCGAAGTCGTACCCGAACAGCGAGAGCCGAAAGCCCCCTTGCCCCTGGAACGACCCGTGACAAGCGCGGCCGTTGCAGCCCAGCCGGCCCAAGAGCGGCACGACGTGCCGCTGGAAATCCGGATGTTCGGACGGCGCCGACTGATAGCGGTCGGAGACCGGCGGCAGCAAATCGCCGGCGGGAGACCGAGCCGCGACGCCGGCGATGATGGCGGCGATGAGGAGGTAGCGCATGACGGTTCTAGTCGCTCTTGGAAAAACGGGCGGCTACACCCGCTTAGTTAGGACCGTTCGAGAAATAACTGTCGTTCGAGCTTAGCCCGCCCCACCCGGCCGCTACCGCGTC
>JAHWKS010000337.1 GCA_019347795.1 Planctomycetota bacterium
GGGTGGATCTTCCTTCGCAGCTCAGTGACGGCTATCTGGGCATCTTTCGCGATCCCACTCCGCTGAACCAAGAACGGATCCCTGACGACCGGGATGGGCTTGCCTGCGTGATCGACTCCGGGACGATCGCAGGACATCCACTGTTGTCAAACTGGGTCATTGCCGAACGCGACTTTGACTCAGGAGAGGGAAACCCAGCGGATAGGAACGGCCATGGCACATCCGTCGCGGGCCTTGTCGTATACGGTGACATCGCCTCCTGTATCGAAGCCGATCACTGGATCCCGCGCGTTCGGATTTGCAACGCGAAAGTGCTTCGGCACGACGGCGCATTCGACCGAGTCGTATTTCCGGAAGAGAATCGGATTGAGGAAGTGATTGAAGAGGCGATCAGGCACTTCCACGAGGAATACGGCTGTCGCGTGTTCAACCTGTCCGTTGGCGACGAAAGAGAGGTCTATTCCGGAGGGCGGCAGTTTCCGCTTGCCGAGAAGCTGGATGAGTTGGCCCGTGATCTCGACATCGTAATCGTAATCGCAGCCGGGAATCGGAATGACCTTCCGATTCCGGAGTCGACGTTGACGCGAGAGCAGTTGCAGCGTGCGGTGCGAGACCACTTAATTCAGGATGAACGTCAGCGCGTGTGCAATCCTGCGACAGCATCCTTGGCCCTGACCGTGGGCGCGATCGCTCGGTCCGATGCTGTCGCAAACAACGTGGCTCTCGTGCCGGGTTCACCACCGGATGGTCCCTCTCCCTTTACTCGCGTTGGACCGGGGTACGCACCGAACGACACAGCCTCGGCCATCAAGCCCGACCTCGTTGCGTATGGCGGCAACTCTGGCATCCTCACGCTTGCGGGCGACGATCCGCGATGGTCCCACAACGTGTGGCTCGGCGAGCCGACGATTCGCCCTGAGCGGGACGGCCGAATCCTCACCGGCCAGTGTGGAACCTCATTCGCCGCTCCGTATGTTACGCATGCAGCAGCGTGCATGGAGCGAAGTCTCAGCCAATCATTGGGTCGCGTTCCGACCGCCAATGCCATTCGCGCCGTTTTGGGCACGGCCGTTTGCCCAGCAGGCTTTCAGGTCCAGTGGCTTGAAGACGAGAACGATCGCCTCAGGGCCTGCGGGTATGGAATTCTGAACCTGCGTCGCGCCCTCTGGTCAGTTGAAAGGGACGTGTGTCTGCTCTCGGAGGATCGAGTTCATGAGAACCACCTTCATATCTACCGTCTTGAGGTGCCAGAGGATTTCCTCGAAAAAAAGGGGCGTCGTGGCATCGTCGCAGCGTTGGCATACGATCCGCCCGTCCGGGCAAGCCGACGCGACTACCTCGCCAGAACAATGACTATCGACGTCCTGCACGGACTGACCGAAGACGAGGTGGAGATGTACCGCGCTCGCCAGCCTGGCGAGTCGCCTCCGCGACTGCCGGACCGGAACGACATCGCGCCAGAGCCTGCGAGGACCAAGCTGGAGCGTTCTACGCTGCAAGTTCGCTGCAAGTCATGGATTCGACGACCGCAGCTCCGAGCGAATGGAGACGGGGGTCCGGCGGTCATCCACGTGCTCATCACGTGCCGGCAGCGCTTCCCCACCGGGGAAGATCCGCATCAAACGTACGCATTGGCAGTTCGGCTCTGGCACGAGGACGGCACTGCCCAGATTCACACGCAGGTCCGCTCCCGCGTCAGGGCCGTTTCGAGGGTTCGCGTTTAGCATGATGAGGCCAGAAAATTATGAGCATTGAGGAATTACTTTCTTGTCCCCAGCGCGGGAGGAAAGGACTTGACGAACGCTCGGAGCCAATTTGAGGATCGACAGCGCGGCGCACTGCTTGGCCTCGCGATCGGCGACGCTTTGGGGGCCGCCGTGGAGTTCGAGCCCGCCGGCAGTTTTCCACCGGTGACCGGCTACCGCGCCGGCGGTCCGCACGGCCTCCAGCCCGGCGAATGGACCGACGACACGAGCATGGTCCTCGCCCTGGCTGACAGCATCGGCTCGGTGGGGTGGGACCTGAACGACCAGTCCGAACGGTACGTCTGCTGGTGGCGCGGCGGCGAATTCTCCGTCAACGGGCAGTGCTTCGACATCGGAATCACTACGCGCGCAGCCCTGGCCCGCTTTCAGCAGACCGGCGACGCCCGCACGTCCGGCGATCCCTCGGAGCGCGCCAGCGGCAACGGCTCGATCATGCGGCTGGCTCCCGTGCCGATCGCGTATGTCGAGCTGTATCCCGACCGCATTCCCGACCTCGCGGCAAGGGCGATAGAATCCAGCCTGCCCACCCACGCCAGCCCGCAATGCCTGTCGGCCTGCGCCTACTTCGCCGTGGTGCTGGCCGGGCTGATTCACGGCGAACCGCGAGAGGCGGTCTTGGCGCCGAATTGGCCGCCGCTCATTGAACTGCAGGACTGGAAGCCGCTGCACCGCGAGGTGCGCGAAGTGGCATGTGGCTCCTTTCGCAGTCGCCGGCCGCCCGAGATTCAGGGCTCTGGCTACGTCGTTAAGTCGTTGGAGGCGGCGCTATGGGCGTTCCACGACGCCCAGGATTTCCGCGAAGCCGTGCTCAAGGCGGTGAACCTCGGCGACGACGCGGACACCACCGGGGCCGTTTGTGGGCAGCTCGCCGGCGCATACTGGGGCGAGAGCGGAATCCCGAGCGACTTGCTGGAGGGGCTGGCGCGGCGGGATATGCTGGAGCAGGCTCTGGAAGGATTGATTGGCGGAGGGAGCCGGTAGGCGTGATTGTCGGCAACTAAATACGCATTGCGAAACTGAAATGGGCTCTCGATCACTAACAGCCTCTCCGCCGCATGCCGCGAGGCGCGCCGATGTACCAGCTTTCCGAGAGCCGAAGGGCCGCTGAGGAAAATCGCCGTGGGCGAGGCCCTGCGTACGAGGCTGCTGACGTGTCGGACAAGGTTTACGCCGATGGCAAGCTGGCGGAGAAGGCGGTTCAAGACCTGCGGCGGCTGGCGAGCCGGAGCGAGCCGTTATTGGGACCTGTACGACCGGGAGCAGATTCACTTGCCCGCAACCTACCATCGCCCGGAAAACGCGCCGGACGAGGCGATCCACAACTGGGGCGAACTGCGGGCCTATGCCGGCATTCCGCCCAAGGGCCCGCTCTCGGACGAACAGGCCCGCACGCTGATCCACGGCTACTACGCCTGCGTCAGTTACACGGATGCTCAGGTCGGAAAGGTTGCTGAATGAACTCGATCGGCTCGGGTTGGCCGAGAACACGATCGTCATGCTCTGGGGCGACCACGGCTGGAACTTGGGCGAGCACACCCTCTGGTGCAAGCATTGCTGCTTTGAGACCTCCATGCACGCCCCGCTGATCATCCGCGGGCCGGGCGTCCCTGGCGGCAAGCGGACGAGGGGGCTGACGGAATTCATCGACATCTATCCCTCGCTTTGCGAACGCGCCGGCCTTCCGCTGCCCGACCATCTGCAGGGTCGGAGCTTTGTACCGCTGATAAAGGATCCGGAGCAGGCATGGAAGGACGCGGCGATCGGTCGCTTTGGAAACGGCGACACGATCCGCACGGACCGCTACCGATTAACCGAATACACGCGAAGCGGCGGGAATGTGCTCGCTCGGATGCTCTCTGGCTGGGGATTTCAGACGTATCCGGCGCCTTGGCACGTCCCGCATCGGGTGACGGTGTTCAGCCCGGTGTATCGCCCGCTGCCCCGGCAGTCCGGGCATGGACTGGAAGGGATGAAAAATTCGAGGTGGGTGTCGGTGGCTGCATCGTGGCGCCCAGCGATTCGCATGGGATTCAGGCCCGCGGATTCGAGAAGGCGCGCGACTGCAACGGAGGGCAACGGGCCACCAAAGGCAGACTCGGGATGGTCGCTGAACCAGGCAGACCACTGGCCGTTGTGGAGTTCGGCGATGATGTCGGCCATGGGTGTTGTTCGCTTTTCAACCCGTCACGAAGCAGGACCGTACCGCGCTGCTCGCCTCGGCCAACTGTTTGCCTTGAGGCTACTGTACGACGCATCGCCCGTATGTCGGCGTCGCAGGCTCTTCGACAATGCGGCATTTAAGAGCGTCGGCGATGGTCGCCGCAACGCGTTCGGCTGGCTCGCCAAGGACGGGCGTGTCGTCACCAGCGAATAGCCGGTGTACGTCGCGACAGACCGATACCAGCGGCTCGTCGCCGCTCCATTCCAGCGACGGCGAGAGTCTCGCGCGGAGCGGCTTGCCGCGGACGACTTTTTCGAGCACGTACATTGGCCTTTCCTCGCACGCAAAGGGGTCAAAGTCCGTCGCCGAATGGGATCGGCAGGATCGCTTCATTTCCCTCGTCGCTTTCCCCACCGACTCAATTTGTCCTTAGCGGCCGCCCGAACCTTCGCCGGCGATTCGGGCATGGCCAACACTGCCAAAAGATCCTCTTCGGCCTTGGCGTGAGCGTCCTGGTGGGCGTAGGCGATTGCCCGGTTGAAGAACGCCATCGCTTTGATGTCGCTCGGCGCGTTTGGGAACGCAATCGCCGCAGTGTAATCTTCGATGGCTCCAGCCCAGTCTTCCTGCTTGGCCTTCGCCATACCGCGACGCAGGAGAACTGCCGCGTTGCCGCCGCGAGAAAAGAGGCGTGCTGCTGACTTGATGAGGCTCATCGAGCGATTCCCTTGGAGACGTGGGAGCCGGGGCGTCGAAAGGTGCCAACCGATGATCCTCTCTATTCCGATAGAGCAATTTACTCGCCGCATGCTCTCTTTGAAACGCCTGTTCGCAGAAAAATTGGGAAAAGACACCGGCAGGCCGGCGGGCGCTGAAGGAGAGAACCTATGCGGAATTCCGTTGTGACGGATTCACCCGGTGCCTTGTGGTGCGGCCGTTCCGCAAGCCGAGTTGGCGCCGCCGACTGTAGACGGCTGACAGCGTCCGCCCCGTACGCCGGGCGACCTCTGCTGGCGGCAGCGTCCGTAGCAGTTCCAATTCATCCTCAGTCCATGCCGGGTTCAGCCACGGCGGGCGTGTGCCTCTGGCCCGGTGGATCTCTTTCAGCTTTCGTCGATGGACTTCAGTGAGCGGACGCCCGGCATTTGCCTTTCGCAGTGCGTCGTGGACGTGGGCAGGACGCGGCTTGCCGCGCTTGGCTGCTGCGATCTTCGCCCGTCGCTCGGCATCCTTTGCGGGATTTCGGGACTTGGCGCGCGCCGCCCGTCGGGCTTTGTTGCCCGATGTCTCGCGGAAGTGCGCGGCTCGCAACCGAGATGTTCCCGCCGTCGTTGACTGCACTTCCAGCGCGTGACGCCAGCGGGTCACGGTCTGGCCTGTTACACCCCACCAGTAGGCGACGGCTTGGTTGGACTCCTTCTGCACGGCCTTGGCGAGACCACGGTAAAGCACGATGCCGGCTTTGGCGCTTCCGCCATCAACACGCACGCCAACAGGCCACGGGATGCGCCCGTCGGTCAGACCGACGATCCGCACTTCGCCCCGAAGCGCGTCTTCGACGATTGAGCCGTAGCGGAAGCGTGGAGTTTTGTAGGGGCCGAAATGGAGCTTGACGCGACGAGCTTTGTCCATGCCGGCGAGTTTAATCGGCCGCGGGAGTCAGCCTCGCTGCTTTGGGGGGCGCCAATGCTGTAATCCCACAAAAAAGTACATGTCGGCGGGGCGGCCACTCAGTTACCTTGCATACTGGCGGGCGGGCAAAACCAGCGAAATGTACTTTTCGGACGGGTGATGTAAAAACTCGCCCTCTCACGCCGGGCACGTAAGCAAGATTAGAACCGGCGCCGGACCGCCGGTTTTTACAAATGGACAGCCGAGACTCAGACATGTCCGAGTTCGGCCTGTCCATTATCCACCTGCGGCACGCGCGACTCGCCGCCGCTGACCAGACGATAGCAGGCTCGCCACCACCGCTCCCAGGCAAGCGATCACGATTGCCCAGAGGGAGTGACCGATGTCGGCGAAGCTTTGAAACGATACCGCCGGCGCTCCGCCCTTCATCGCGTTCCAAGACCGTATGCGACCGCTGCCGCTCACGATCATTTCACCGCCGGCAGCGCCGTCAGTGAAGACTACGGTTTGGAGTACGGAGCCGCCCTGTTCATCGGCCCCGTGAGCGAACTCGTAAAGCCAAGTAAGGGCCTCCTCCGTAAGCAGGTCATCCCGCACGTTCACGGCTGGAATCATCACGAGCAACACGTACACCCACCCGAACACTGCGAAGCCGGTTGCCAGGGCCCGTCGTTCACCTCGCCAGATGATCGCGGCGAGCGTCGCCGTCAGGAGCAACCCCAGCATGAGCGTCACCATAGATTCCCGCCAAAGGTCAGTGGCGTTGGCGAGAGCGGCACAGCCCAAGGCGGCGAACGACACGAGTCCTAGCAATGCGGCTAGTGAAAATCGGAACATAGACGAGATCCTTTATTGCCCCGGATTCTGGCACTCCACCCGACTATTTCTTCCCCTCCTCAATGAAGAAAACCTGCGAGGTCGGCAGGTCGAGGCATGCCACCCACCGGCCCTGCCACAGTCGTCGCGCCGCGATGGACATCTCGTACGTGGCGACGGGCGTCCAGCCGTCCTCGCGTACGAAAACCGC
>JAHWKS010000338.1 GCA_019347795.1 Planctomycetota bacterium
TGGTGGCGTCGTCCCCTTCGCTCTTCACCGAGATGTTCGTGCTCGTGCTGTCTTTGGCGAACAGCAGCACATCCTGCTCGCGCTCCAGGACGATCGTGCCCTTGGTGCCCAGGACCGCCTCGCCGTAGCCGCCGTAGCCGTTGCCGTTGATCGTGGAGTACGTAACCACGATCCGCTTGTTGGGGTCCTGCTCGTAGGCGGGCACGCCCCCGGCCGGGCCGCCCGGCGGGTAGTTGTGCACCTCATCGTGATAGCCCACGTCGAAGCCTTCCTCATAGCCCGGCGCCGGGAACTCGAACACGCAATAGACGTGGTCGGCCGCGTCGCGGTCGAGCGGGAACAGGTGCCGCCCGCCGGTGGCGTAGACCGAAAGCGGATGCGACTTCTTCCCATCCTCCCGCATCGCGCTCACGAAAATCGAGGCCGCGTCCAACTGATGGCTGCCCAGCTCGGCCATGAGTCCGCCGCCGGTCCGCTCCCAGATTCGCCAGCGGATCAGCTCCTCCAGTGCGGGACGGTCCCGGCCGTTGGAGAGCGTGCGGTCTTCGTAGCCGTAGTTTTTGGCCTTCACGTTCTGGTCCCGGTCCCACTGCCGCCACTGGGCCAGCTTCATCTCCAGCTCTCTCAGCTCGGCCGGCGACCGCTTGGGATCTTTGACGGCCTTCTCGAATCGCTTGATGTCGTCGGCGATCTCGTCGATCGGCGTCTTTGAGCCTTCGGGAACCTCGCCGCCGGGAAGCGGAGGGGTCCAACTGTCGCGGCCGGGCAAGTTGCCGCGATGCCACTGGGCGCGGATGTGATGAATCTGCCCGATCAAGCCGCTGCGGATCATCCGCACGGCGTTGTCGTAGAGCACGCTGTAATGCCGCTGGTGGCCGGTGGCCAGATGCAAGCCGGTCTCGTCGGCGACGCGCGACATCACCTTGCACTGCGCGACGTTGTGGGCCATCAGCTTTTCGGTCAGCACGTGCTTGCCGGCCCGGAGCGCATCGACCGCCACCTTCGCGTGCAAGTGAAGCGGGAGGGCGATGATCACGCCTTCCACGTCCGAGTTCTTCAGCAGGTCGTAATAGTCCTCGTAGACCTTGACGTGCTTACGCGCCTCATCCTCGGTGCTCCAGCCGTAGACGGCCTGCAAACCTTTGCGGGCCGCGAGGGCCGAGGGGCTGGCCCAGTCGCCGTGGAAGGCGCGGTGAATGCTCGAGGGGCGGATGTCGCAGATCGCCACCACCTGCACGTAGTTGGGGTTGAGGGCGCCCATCAGCACGCCCCCTTCGTCGCCCGTGCCGATGACGCCGACCCGCACGGGGTCCTTCACTTCTTCGTAGCCGAAGTACATGGCCCCCATGCCGAAGGTGGCCACGGCGCCGGTGGCGATCGACGCTTTCATGAAGTCGCGCCGATTGACCGCCATCGCGGCGTTGGCGTAGTTCTGCTTGCCAACCGCAATTTCTTCAGGGGTCAGGTTCATGGTTGTTCTCCTGTGACTTGGCCGCCGCCGACAAACTTCGCCCAGAGGGCGTAAAGAAAGAAATCCAGACCCGCGAACCGGCCGGCGCCCACGGCGGCCAGCGTGAGGATCGCGAACAGCTCCACCGCCACCTTGTACGTTTCCTCATTCCCGCCCGACCAGAACGGCCATCCCGACGCCGCCAGCACCGAGGCCAGGAACAATCCGCCGGCCACCGCCGCCGGCCGGGTAAACAGCCCCAAGATCAAGCACACGCCCACCAGCAGGATGACCCACTTCACCACGGGATCGACCCAACTGGCGCCGCGGCCGACCTGGAGCACGCCGACCTGCCGCTGCTGGGGCGTGGCGACCTTGTAATAATCCCGCGCCAGCGACTCGTCCAACTGCTCGATGCCGGCCATCAACTCGCGGGCCTTCGCACGGACCTCGGCTTCCCTGGTGGCGATGCGTTCCTGGTGAAAGGGGGCGGCGCCGGTCTTGGCGTCGCTCTTCATGCTATCCAGCCAGGCCAACTCACGGAGGTACGCGTCGATATCCGCCCGGTGCGAGCGAAAGAAATGCTCTGCCTGGGCCTGACGCCGACGGAACGCTTCATCCGCCTCTTCCGCTTGACGCTGGAACATACTCAGCCGCTCCTCAGCGATGCGAACCGCCTCCTGGGCCTCGCGGCGATCCTCCTCCGTCTCGGCCGCCTCGAGCTGCGTCTGGGCGTGCTCGAGTTCGCGCTCCAGCGGCGCCAGGAAACGGGGCGACTCGTACTGATAGCCGGTCGTCGCCTCTTCGCGAAAGACGCTCCAGACCTCGATGACGCCCTCTTCGCTCAAGCGCTGCGGGTCGGGAAGCGGCGCGGCGAAGCTGCGGAACCAGCTTCCCAGCGGACCCTTCGCTTGGGCCAGAAAGCCGGCCGACGACCAGCCTCGCGTCTTGAACTTTTCGACGCCTTGCTTGTAGAAATGCCAGCCGACCGCCAGCCGCAATGCGACAATGCAGACGATCGCCAGCAGCCCGAGTTTTCGGAATTGGGGAAACAGGGCTAGGGTCTCCTCAGGCGGGACAGGCAGGCGGCGCGGCAGAAGAGCGAGCCGCCGTGGTGGGACGCATCAACGCAAAATCATGCGGCGAAGATCGAACGCCCTCGCCGCTCTTAATTATGCCAGAACGGGGCAGGAAAGGCAATCGGCCGGCGGAACGCAAAGTGGGCGGGCGGGCAAACTGCGACGCACGGCTGCTATGATGGCGGGCGTGACGGATCGGCTGTGGCGGTTTCAGGACTTTTTCGACGAGTTGCTGGTGACGGCGTGAGCGAATTGGACAGCAACCCGTACGAGCCGCCTACCAGCCCGAATCCCGGCAACCGCAAGCCGGGCAGGCCGCGCTTTCTTGTGGCCTCACTGGTTGGCCTCGGTCTGCTATCGTACATGCTCGCGATTTACATGGCGCCAGTGGAGCACCGCTTTTCCGTACAAACCGCCACCGTAGTTTTTGCCGCCTTTGGTGTCTTAGCGTTCTTTTTGGGTTATCGGGCCGCGCGCCCGTGACCAAACGAGTCAGTCAAAATAGCCCACTACCGCGGAACGTGGAACACGGAGAAGCAGAACGACGAACCAGCACTTAGTCCTCAAAAGGGAAGTCCTGTTTTGGCTCCGTGCCCAGCCAGAGAACGTTGCCATCGGAGTCCTCGAATTTGATCTCGTAGGCCCAGGAGAAATTCTTCGGTTCCTGCCGGACTTTCACGCCTGCGTCCTTGTATTGCTGAAACAGGGAATCGTCCTCCAGCCCGATCCACACCCAGACGCCGGAGGGGCCGTCGGCGAACTGCTGAAGCATGATGCTGCACCCGTCGCGGGAGACGGAGCAGATGGCGTCCCCTTCGCTCCCGCCCCAATCGAGCTTGAAGCCCAGCGTCTCGGTGTAGAAGCGGATGCTGCGCTGCAGATCGCGGACGGGCAAGATCGGGATCGTGCATTCAACCCGGCGTTGGGCGTGGGCCATGACTTTGCATCCGCTAAGGTTCTCGGGAGGCGCGTGAGGCGACGACGCCTTCCTCGGTGGAGAGGAATAGCATGTCCCGGGCGGCGGCGAGGCCGTGGAGCGCTTGGCCGGTCTGGAAGTAATCGAAGAACTCGCCGTCGTCGGAGATCAGGTGCACCGAGCCGTCCGGCCCCGCCAGCAGCCATTGCCCGCCGGGAGTGTCAACGAGACGAACCGCGGATGCGACTTGGACCGGGTGGCGATGCGCTCCGGGCGGCAGGCGGTAGCTCCACATCTCCTCGAAGCCGGCGCTCAGGCCGATCGCCAACAGGCTTCCGTCGGGCGTGTTCGAGAGTCCGAGATAAAGCGTCTGCCGATCCGCCGGCCAGTCGGCGGCAATCAGGTGATGGATTTGGCGTTGCCGTACATGAAGGGAGGGATCGGCATTGCCGAACTGGTTCACCCGCAGGATGTGTCCGGGCTGACCCGCGACCAGCAGCTTCCGCCAGCCGGCGGCATCGGGCGGAGTGGCCGCCAGCGAGAACACCGGCGTCAGATCGCGGTTGCTCCATTGCCGCTGTCCCTCTAGGTCCACCCCGTGTACGCCTACCACGCCGCCGAAGCCGACTGCGAGCATCGGACGTTGGTCGTCAAGCTTCGCCAGCAGCACGTCGCGGATTCCCTCGTGCTCCTCCTCAACCGTGGGATAACTGAACACCCGGCGCCACGCATCGTCGAACACGTGCACCTGCGGGGCCAAGAGCGAGCACGCGGCGTAGTAACGGTTCCCCTCGGCATCGGCGGCCGTACGCAGATAGCTGACGGCGGCGCCTTCCGGCAGGTCCAGCTCATGCCGGCTTTGGATTTGACCCTCCGCATCGAGTTCGACCACCGTTCGCCAGCCGTCCAGCACCAGCAGCCGCGGCGCGCCGCCGTCGTCGACGGCGAGGACGTTCCCCGGCTGCGACAGCGCATCGTTCGTCCATTGCGGCGAAAGCTTCAAATGCTGCGGCTCGCTCTGAGGCGCGATCTCCGCCGGCTGGAGGTCGGCGGCCACGTCCCCCTGCATCGCAGCTTGCAGGTTGAGTTCATACGCCTCCTGTTCGTTTCGCGCCTGCGTGAGAATGGCCGCGGCGAAGTCTTCACCGGCGGACAGGCGCTGGAGCAACTCCGCCAGTTGCTCCTTCACCAACGCGGCAAGCTGCGGGTTGGCGGCCGACTCGTGAATCTGCACCACCCCCTTCGTGTCCAGCACCACCAGCGACGGCGCCACGCGGATGTCGAACACGTCGCGGCCGTAGGCGCCCAAGTCGCGGATGATCGGCATCGTCACGCCCCAGGACTCCGCCAGGCGCCGCACCTCATCGTTGCTCATCGACGACGGCTCGGTGCAGACGCCGTAGATGACGATCGGCGTGTCCTCCGGGAGTTGTTTTCGCACCGCCTCCAGCGACTCCAGGCACTCGCGCGAGCCGGGATGGTTGCTGAACCACGCCAGAACCGCGATCTTCCCTTCGAGCGACTCCGCGGTGATCCGCTCGCCGTCGAGCGTGATGAACTCATAGCCCTCCGGCCGCTTGCCGAACATTTCCGTGGGAAGCGGCGCCGGCGGGATCACGAAGAAGCGGACCTGCCGGGCGTCCTCGGGAATCGCTACGTCAAAGGCCTCGAGCGTGAACCCCTCGGGCGGAATCTCGCCCTTGAACGTCGCCCCGCGGAACTCGGCGGCGATGGAAAGATCCACGTCCTCAGCCTCTTCCGCGGCGAGCAGGGCGTCCGAGGGATATTCGAGTCGCCGCAGGATGAATGCCTCGCGGTCGATCCAGAACACGTACCGGCCTTCGAGGTTCGCCTCGACCCGCAGGCAGGGACGGCCGTCGAATTCCCGCGGCGCCAGGAGCTTCTTCGCAACATTGGGATCGATGAACGCCGACAGCGGCGCCTCGGCCAGCAGCAATTCGAGCTGCATCGGATGCAGGCCGAGCCGCCCGCCGAGGCTCTCTCGCAACACCGCGTCGGAGAAGATGTCATCGAGGGTGAGCCGCGTCGGCGCCGGCCGCACCACGACCTGGCTGTCCAGGTCGCCGCTGGCTTCGTCGATGATTTTGGCAGTGAACTGCCGGCCGTCGCAGGCGACGACCGCGCGGTACGCCCGAATCGCTATGCGGTTGGGACGCGCCCAAGCGACCGCCAGCGGCGCCGAATCGGGCGTCTGCTCGCCGCCGCGCTCCAGCACGACGCGGAACACGCCGTCGTCGCGATACGAATCGGCCTCTCGATACGCCGCAATCATCTTGCGCAGCACGTCGTCCGGCGTCAGCCGGGCGGGCCTGGCCGTTTCGGATGTCGAATCGGAAGCGTGGTGCGTCTCCGTCTCGCTACGCCGGCTACAGCCGATAAGCGCGGCAAGCATGAGGGATAACCACCAGCCGGACTTCGCCCAGCGTCGCCATTCCGTGCCGTTCAATGCAATGCTCCTGCAGTCGATAAGGTGAGGTTCCGCGATTATCCGCGATGCGGCCAAATACGTAAAGTTCGCCCCAAACCGTAAGAAGGGCTTCCAAGCCCGTCCGGCCACCGCGCGACTCGAAGAGACGGCTTCGGAGAGCCGTCTTACAGCGCAGCGGCGTCGATTGACCGGTTTCGGGCAGGGGGGTATCGTGAGGGTGGCCCTGTACCATGCCTCCCATTAACCTCCTTTGCCCACGTGAATTTCGGCTCGGTCGGACCGATCTCGATATACCTCCCTCCGCGGGTGGAAACCAACGAGCAGCTTCAGGCGGAACATCCCGATTGGGATATGGCGCTCATCGGCGAGAAGACCGGCGTGCGCCGCCGCCACCTGGCCGCTCCGGATGAAACCGCGTCGGACCTCGGCGTGGCGGCGGCGGAGCGGCTGTTCGCAGAGCATGACCTCGATCCCGCCGGGATCGACTTCCTCCTGTTCTGCACGCAAACGCCCGATTACCCGCTGCCCACCACCGCCTGCTTGATGCAGGAGCGGCTTCACCTGCGGAAGTCGGTCGGCGCGCTGGACTTTAACCTCGGCTGCTCGGGTTTCGTGTATGGACTGTCGCTGGCCGACGGGCTGATCCGCACCGGCGCCGTGCGGCGCGTGCTCCTGGTCACGGCGGAGAC
>JAHWKS010000339.1 GCA_019347795.1 Planctomycetota bacterium
CTTGCTGCGGCGCGCCCAGTCGCAAGGCAAGCTCCAAGCCATGGCGGCGACGATCGAGAAGAAGGCGAAGCAGCACCCCGAGGACCATCGGCTGGCAGCGCTGGCGGTGTTGGCGGGCGCCGCACATGAGCCGGAGGATCAACAGCTGGCGCCGCTCTTGGAGCTGCTTCGCAGCGAAGACGCCGCGGTCGGCGCGTTGGCCGCTTCGGCGCTGGGCGCGTTCAAAGAGCCAGAGGTGACGGAGTCGCTGGCGAGAATTGCGAAGCGCAGTCCGCAACGTCTATCTGCCGTCATCGGGGCGCTGGCTCGCCAAGACACGCCCGCCGCCGCGAAGGTCCTAGGAATGCTGCTCGTGACGAACAACCCCCTTCAGCGCCGCCAGGCGCAAGGGGCGCTGGAGCGTATGCAAACGCCCGAAGCGAATCAGCTCTTTTTTTGGAAACGCGTCGCGTACGACGGCTTCCACGGTAAGGCGAAGCTCGCTTGGCGAGTCCTCCAGCCGGTGGAAAACCATCTCTCATACGACAAGATCGCCGGGGCACTGACCATTGCCGCGCAGCGCGGTAACGTGACCGGCCGCCCGCCCCTGTTCGAGAATGTGTTCCTGGTGGACAACCCGGCCATGGTGAACGGCGACTTCCGGGCGACCGTCGCGGTCGCCGGGTTTACGCCCCAGGCGCCCTATCAACAGGCGGCCTTGCTCTGCTGGAACGACGAGGATAATTACCTCAAGTTCTCGTACGAAAGCGATCCCGACGGCGTCCCCCGCCTCACGATCCATCCCGAGGTCCGCGGCGCCGTCCCCACCCGGGCCGATATTCCCAACATCGCGCACACGGGGCGCCTCTGGCTCCGCCTGACAAAATGCGGAAACCAGTATTCGTACGCGGCTAGCACGGATGGCAGACAGTTTGTCTCCTACGGCGACATGGCCTGGGGGGACGGCCGCCCGCCTATGATCGGATTGGCGGCGTTCACCGGCGAAGGGCCCCCGATCGACGTGTCGTTTGATTCTTTCGAGGTAGCTGTTCCCGATCTTGAGACCGTTCAGCTCACACGCCTGATTGAAGAATTTCGCCCGAATGACGCCGTCGTGCGATTCCGGCGCGGTGATCTCTACGCGCGCCGCACCCACTGGAAGGAGGCCGCCGCCGACTTCGCCAAGGGCTTGGAGTTGGACCCGAGCGATCACTGGCATTGGTATCGCGCCGCGACCCTCTACCTGCAACTCGAGGACGACGAATCCTACCGCCGCTGCTGCCGGGAATTGCTCCAGCGGTTCGGCGCCACGGAGATGGCGCACATTGCCGAGCGCGTCGGCAAGATTTGCTCGATCACGCCCGAGCCGGTGAGTCTCGACGAGGCCCGCCGGCTCGCCCGGCAGGCGGTCGAGAGCGATCCCCAGTCGAACATTTTCCACTGGTTCCTTCTGGGACAGGGCATCACCGACTACCGCGCCGGCGATTATGAGCAGGCGATCAAAACGCTCACCCAGTGTCTGGAGAAGGCACCGGAGCAAGTCGTGGATTGCCGCGCCCCGGCCCACCTGTTTTTGGCAATGGCCCTTCGCCGGACAGGCGACCTGGAGGGCTACGCCCGCCATCTCCACGCCGGCCGGAACCTGATCGAGGAACGCTTCGCCAATCCCGAGCGCGGCGAAGACATCCTCGCCTGGAACGACTGGATCTTGGCCCACCTCGCCCGCCGCGAAGCCGAATCGCTGGCCGAGGATGAGAAGCCATAAGCCGGCACGTTGTACTCACGTAACCGCGACGCCTACGTGATTCGGCGATACCGCGCACATTACTACCGCGGCCCGTTCAGAGCACGATTTAGGTCGCGGCGGGAGGTCACCGTCGAAGCGGTGAGCAGACGTTCTGCAGCAGATTCTGGTCCATCACAACTCCCCCGCGGCGGCAGAAGTGCTGTGCCCGAAGGAATGACGGCAGCAGGATCCCGCAGGATCCGAATGCTAGCGTGCGCATACCCCGCGCTATGCCGCCGCATCCGCGGGAGGCTCGTCCGGCGTCGGCGGGAAGTCCTCCGCGCGGGCCGGTGCCTTCGGCTTGCCCGGTCGCAAACCCGCAGGGGCAGACCACGGAGTTCTCCTACGACTTGCTGGGGCGCAAGACGGAAACCCGGCTGCACAACGGCGCGGTCACCACGCACGTCTACGACTGCGCCGACCGGCTCAGGCGGATCGAGCACGGCAAGTCGGATGGGACGCTGGTGAACCTGGTCACCTACACCTACGACCACGCCGGCAACCGCAAAGACGCGGTGGAGCTAAGCGGCGACCAGAGCCAGTGGCTCTACGACCGCACGTACCAGCTCACCTTCGAGAGCCGCACCGGCGCCGACGCCTTCAGCGTCACCTACACCTACGACGACGCGGGCAACCGCCTCACGCAGGCGGACTCCGGTGCGGTCACCACCTACGTCTACGACGCGGCCAACGAGCTGCTCACCGAGGAGGACGCCTCGGGCGTCACCACCTACACCTACGACGCCGACGGGAACCTGACTCGCAAAGAGACACCCTCCACAATAACCGATTACACGTGGGATGAAGATAACCGGTTGACCGCGGCCGAGCCGGTCGCAGGACCGGTGACGTTCACGTACAACGCCGAAAATCGCCGCGTGCGAAAGGAGACTGGGGCAGAAACCAGGAAGTTCATCTACGATTTCAAATAGGTTCTTCAGGAAACGGACGAAAGCGACGATTCGCAGAAGACGTACACCGCCACAACGGAAGAGTACGGCGATCTCATCAGCGAGTACGACGGGACGGACTCGGCCTACCACCAGTACGACGCGATCGGCACAACCGATGCTCTGCTTGACGATTCAGAGACCGTCACCGACCGCTATAAGCACCGGGCTTTCGGAGTCGAGGAGGTGCATACCGGCGCCAGCGACAGCCCGTTCACTTTTGTCGGCAAGCAAAGCTACTACCGCGACCAGGAGGTCGACCTCTACTTCGCCGGAGCCCGGTACTACGACGCGCTGACGGGCCGGTGGCTGAGTGAAGACCCAATGCGTTTCGAGGCGGGCGACGAGAATCTCTATCGTTACGTCGGTAACAACCCACTCCTCGATGTCGATCCCAGTGGCCGCCAGCCGCAAATGCGGTTTATCGCAGAGGGGGGCGGAAGCAAAGCGGACCAGGCGCGACAGCCTGAAGAGGCGGTCCTCGCAGACATTCAGTTCGCGGACCCCATCGAACTCAACGTGGACCTCACTCGTGTTTCAGCAGACCGAATCCAGGAATTGATCGATCGGAGGCTGGCGGTAGCCTACTCACGCGATCATCGCGGCGTGTTCACCCAGGCAATGAAGGAGCGAAGTTACGCGCCCCGCGCGGATGTGGTTGTTGTCGGGGCGGAAGACGGACAAAAAATTCTGTTCGTGAAACGCGACGACTACCCAGGGGGGCATCCTCAATTCCGAGTGTTGGTTGGCAAGGACGGAAAGACTCGGCTCGGTCCAACGACCTATACCCGGCTCCGATACGCGAAG
Organism: Planctomycetota bacterium; assembly: GCA_019347795.1. Classification (GTDB taxonomy): domain Bacteria; phylum Planctomycetota; class Planctomycetia; order Pirellulales; family Pirellulaceae; genus JAHWKS01. Next base: position 3,523 of record JAHWKS010000339.1, read on the forward strand.
ACGGTCTACTTCGACCAAAATCCGTCGCCAAAGCTCAAGCGTTCGCAGGTGCTCTGACCTTCGCATACGAATTGCTGCCCTTTGGGGCCGCTTTCCTCGAGATCGACGACAAGGGATTCACGCCCAAAGCCGGCATTCTACTCGCAACGGACATCGCCACCTTGGCGATACCGGTCGCGGGAAAAGCGGCAGGCGTAATCGGCCGTGGCGCAGCCCGAAAGATAGTAGCCACCGCAGTCCGGGCTCAATACTTGGCCGCAGGCGCCCAAGCTGGTCTCGCGACACGGGACATATTGCACGAGGGGTTCACGTGGGAGAACTCCGGCCAGCTCCTCGACGCACTTCTCATCCTCGCCGGTGCACGCTACGATGCAAAAGCACTACGCTCCGACGCCGAGACTTTGCTGTCTAAAGTCTCTGCGCCGGACGCACTACGCTACCGTCGAAAGGGAATGGTGCGGTTTGGCCGCCGCATCGACAGCGGCAGCAAACCGCATCCGAAGCCCGACACGGGCGATATCGAACCAGGCACGACGGACGCGTTGTTTGGCACCGAAAGCCGACCGCGGACACTTGAAGCCGGAGAAGATCTAGGGGAAAATGCTGGCACTCTCGCTCCAGCCACGCACCCAGGAGCGGCCCCAAGGGGAAATGTTGATCCACCGTATGATCCACGCAGCATTCGTGATACGCTTGAGGAACGTTATCCGGGCCGTGTAACATCTTCGACCACTCCCCCAAGCAACGCCAGAAACGTCGGCGTTCCTAACACAAGATCACCTGCAGATATACCATATAACTCTCGTGGATTGCCGGTCTTCGATGCGGTACCGGGTGCCGTTAAAGTCGACCTTGGAATCCCACGATCGGTTTCGAGTGTTGAGAATCACGGCCTGCATTTGCGTGAAGCAACACGGCAGTTGCGGGAATTGATCGAATCCGGCCAGATTCCAAGGAGCCAGTTCACCGAGAATCAATGGCGTGCTATCAAAGGTGGCAGAGCAAAAATCCCGGGTTACACTTGGCATCATCACGAAGACATTGGGTGAATGCAGTTGGTAGATGAAGCGATTCACAGCACTTCGGGTACTCCGCATTTGGGTGGATTTTATTTGTGGTTCTTCGGTGGATAGTGCAATCTTTGGAGTATAAGCATGGATTGGAGCGATTTAGATTGGGAAGATTGCGATTGCCCGCTTTCGGAAGATCGGGTCGCTGAACTCGAACACGAACATGGTATTGCTTTCCCAAAAGATTTTCGCCGATGCATTCGACAATGTAACGGCGGCTATGTTGCCCAGAGTGACTTTGACTTCGTTGGTCCATCTGGGCGGAGGATTACGAGTTGTATTGGTGCTATGCTGCGTTTTGATACCGATGCGGATGTGTCACGAGCAATTGACGTATGGGATGGGATGGGGGCTCACCGTAACCGGCTAGTAATTCCATTTGCTGAAACTGGTGGCGGTGATTTGGTGTGCCTAGATTATCGATCGAACGAGAGTCAACCGAAGGTAGTTTATTATCAGCATGAAACCGGAGACTTCGCTGAAGTTGCTCGCAACTTTGCTGACTTTATCGACATGCTCTACGCTCCCGCAGATGAATAGTCTAGACTCGCTCTGCTGCTTCTGCATCACGATCTTCGCAGGCTGTGCCGGTTTGAAGGGCTGCAAGCGTGCCGGTTGAGTCAGGCTTCCACGGTTTGAACACCGGCACGCCTGAGGGCTGTGGCTTTGGCTTTTTGCTCAAGCTCTTGTTGACGGCGGAATCCCGTGGCAATGGGTTTAGCCTCGACAGCCCGATGACGGCGTTCTTCGTTGAGCCACAGGCCTTCGCATTGCTTCTGCTCTCGCTCTGCCAGCCATTCGTGAAACGTCTTCATGCTGGTATCTACGCCGCTGGTTGGCCCTTTCCCGTGGACGTCAGCGATCGGCTTGGGCATCAAGAAGAAGCAACCGGCGAAGCCGATGCAGGGGCCGGGGCGACCACCTTTCGCACGCGTCTTTTGCTTACCGCAGGAGCCACGGCGTCAAGCCAGGACGCCTCTCTCGGTTGGCGCAGTCACCAAGTACGCCTTCGACTGCGCCCCTCCGATGATTCCAAGCTCGTTGTATGGATTTCGCAAAGAACGGTAGCAGCCGTCGCATAGTAGTTTTCGGAATGGGACGTGCTAGCGCCCTTTCGTCTGCCCCATCAATGATTCCGAGAATCTGAGGATCTCCCGTGTGCGGCATCATGGGCTATGTCGGCGACACGTCCCAAACCGCCAGCTGCATTCTCTTGCGCGGCTTATGGCGCCTGGAGTATCGCGGCTACGATTCGTCGGGGCTGGCGACCGTGGATTCCGAGCAACGCCTGCACCTGCGGCGGACCACGGGAGGCGCGGCCAGGCTGGCATTTGGCAGAAGTGCGGCGAGGAGCAGAAGGACTGCGTGAAGCCCTACGCTGCCTTGATCCACGCCGACCCAGAGTTGTTCCGATCAACTCCATTCCTGCCGGTCTTGGGCAATCACGACCGGGAGATTCGGCCTCGTGGGGACAAGCCGCCCGCCGAGCCGGTCTACGACGTGGACGCCACGGCCTTCCGGCGATTCTTTGAGTTTCCCGGCGACGAGTGGAAGTGGCACTTCGACCTGCCGGATTTCGGCGTACGGTTCGTGGCCCTTGATTTCAACCACATCTCCGACTTCGGCACAACGTGGCAGACCTGCCATGCGTTCGCCGAAGACTCCGACCAGTTCCGCTGGTACGAGAAGCTGATGGAAGAGCCGCCCGGTCTCGTGGTGACGCTCTACAACGAGCGGAACGCCAGCATCCGTAATCAGGCGCAGGGGAAGTGGCACGACCTGTTTCGGCGGGGCACGATCTGCATCACCGGCTTCGGGTACTTCGCCGAGCGGGCAGAGGTGGGCGGCTTTCCGTATTACAACACGTCGCTGAATGGCACGGGCAACCAGTATCCTAATCCGCACTCGAAGTTCCTCGCCGGACAGCCGCTGGAGGAGTCTGGCTCCGCCCAGTCCAAATTCATGCACAACGCG
>JAHWKS010000340.1 GCA_019347795.1 Planctomycetota bacterium
GTCGAGGATGCGCGAGGCCATCTTCGCCACCGCCTCCACTGGAAGGGGCGTGAGCGTCTCCGGCTTCCAGCCGGGAATGAGCCGGTCGGCGGCGAAGCGGACGTCGCCTCCCAGGGCGATCATCTGCACGGGCGCCTCGCTCGTCCCTTGAGCCGCCGCGTCGTGCACGATCTGATCGACCACGTCCTGAATCTGGCTCACCATGATGTCCCGCATCCGAGCCGCCGGCGCCCGATAGGCTTCGAGCGTCTCATGCAGCCGCAGCGAGCCGAGGCGGTAGGTGCGCGAGAAGAGCACGTCCTCTTGTTGAACCAGCAACACCTCCGTGCTTCCCCCCCCCACCTCCGTGATGATCGTCGGCGACGCGGCCAGCTCCGGCGCGTTTTTCAGCTTCGGTTGCACCCCGAGATACGTGATGCGGCTGACCTCGGCTTCTTCGATCGTCTCGACCTCGATGCCCGTGGCGATGTACACGCGGTCGATGAACTCCAGCCGGTTGTCGGCCTCGCGCACCGCGCTGGTGGCGGTGACGCGGATCTGGTCGGGCGAGGCGATCTGGAACTCCGCCAGCTTCTGCCGGTAGTCCCGCAGCACGCGGACGCATTGCTCGATAGTGGACTTGCGGATCGCCCGGCGGGTGAAGGTGTCGCGTCCCAGGTTCACCTCCTGGGTGAGCGTTTCGAGGGTCCGTACGTCGCCGGTCTCATCGATCTCGGCGATCGCCATGCGAATCGCCGAGGCGCCGATGTCGATGGCCGCCACGGTCCGCGCGCCTGCCCCAACGCTTGCGCTTGTTTGGATGTCACCCGCTTTGCCAGACATACGTCACTTGCTCGCCGACCTTTGATGACGATCACTTGCGCGGCGCCGCCGAGACGACGTCGCGGGCCCAGGCGGCGGCGCCGAGCATCGTCGAATCGTCCCCCAAGGCGCATGGCACGACGCGGAAGGAGTCCACGTAAGACGCCATCACGTGCTTGTTGGCCGACTTGGCGACGCTGCCGACGAACAGGTCCGGCATCGCCTCCACCAACCCGCCCCCCAGCACCACCACGTCGGGCGCCAAGAGGTGAATGACGCTGGCCACCGCCACGCCGATGCGTCCGGCCGCCTCGCGCACGATTCGCTCGATGACCTTATCGCCCGCCTTGATCGAGGACGCCAGCGCCCCGCTGCGGATGTTCGCCAGATCGGCGCCGGCTGTCTCCATCAGGTGTGGAGCGTCTCCGCGAAAGGCCGCCTTGGCCGACTCGGCCGCGATCGCCATTCGCCCGGCGACCGTCTCCAGGCAGCCCCGCTGACCGCAGGCGCACAGCGGACCGTAGGGCACGACCTGCACGTGGCCGATCTCCATGCAGGTGCGGTTGCGTCCGCGGAGGATCTTGCCTTCGTACACGCAGCCGCCGCCGATGCCGGTGCCGGGAAAGACGCCGATCACGCAGCGGGCGTTCTTCCCGGCGCCGAAGTGGTACTCGCCGAACACGCCCGCGTCCACGTCGTTGGCGATCACCGCCGGACAGTCGAAGGCCTTCTCCAGCACCTCCTTGAGCGGCACGTTTTTCCAGCCGAGATTGGGCGCGTCGATCACCACGCCCCGCTCCAGGTCGAGCGGACCGGGGCACCCCACGCCGATCCCCGCCAGCCGGGACGGCGCCGCTTCGGCGTCGGCCAGCGCGTCGCGGATCGTCTTGATGATCCGCTCCAGCACAATCTCCACGCCTTCGTGTCCTTTGGTCTTCTTCCGCTCCTTCCCGAGCGGCTTCATATCGCCGTCCAGAACGGCCGCCATCATCTTGGTGCCGCCCAAGTCGAAGCCGATCCAGCAATCGCGGTCGGCGCGGGACGCATCGCTCATACGCACTCGATCTCCAGGCGGGACAACGCAAGCGGTCCTCCACGTGCGGTATCGTCGCACACGCCGACATAGCCTGCAACATGCACATAGTCGCCTTTCGCTCCGCGAAAGGCGACATTACCAGACGTTTGACGTTGTCGTGCGGAGGCGAGTACAATCGAGTGCATCGATTAAAGGCCCCCCATGCGCATGCTTACCGGAGGAGTGCTCCTTGCCGCCGCCGAGCAGGCCTTCGCTCATGCGCTTTTGATTCGATTTCCCCACGACACCTTCGCCCAACAGGTGCTGCTCCCCGCGAGCGGCGTGTTGCTGGCGCTGGGGGCGGCCTTCCTTCTCTGGGGCCTGATCACCGAGCGGCGTCCCTCCCGTGAATAGCCCGCACATTTCCCCGCGTCTGAAGCGCGCAAGCGCCGCAAATGCATTCGCCGCGGCCGCGATTCTCCTCGGCCTGGCGATGGTGCTTCGGCCTGCGCTCTTCCCCACCGCGCATGACCGGCTGTTGCGGCAATCCGCCCGCGCGTTGGCGGACCAGAAATACATGCAGGCACTGGAGCTGGCCGAGCGCGTGCTGGTGCAAGACTCGGAACATCGGCACGCTCTCGTGCTGGCGGGAGAGATCGCAACGGCCCTCCACGAGGATGACAAGGCCCTGGCCTACTACGAGCGAGCCGTGCGAACCGGCGGCGAGCCGTCGATCGAAGCCTTGCTCGGCGCGGGGGTGCGATCGTTCCGCATCGGCCGCATCGCCAGTGCCGAACAATACCTTCGCGAGGTTCTTCAGCGCGACCCGCAGCATGTCGAGGCGAACAAGGAACTGGCGAAGCTGCTGCAACTGACGGGCCGCTCCTGGGAGGCGCTCCCGCACCTGTTCGTGCTCTTGCGCGAGGGGCAGTTCACGATCTTCAACTTGCAAGAGCTGAGCGACACCAGCATGGTCTGGCGGTCGGACCACGCATTCGAAGAGCGCTGTCTGGCGGAGGCGCCGCACGATCCGATGCCGCTGCTGGGACGCGCGAAGTTCGCCGTCGCCGCAAATCGCAATGAGCAAGGCGAAGAACTGCTTCGCAAGGTGATCGCTGCACACCCTCGCGAACTGCCGGCTCAAGCCGCGCTCGGGAGCTTGCTGTTGGCGTCGGATGAGGCGTTTGCCGCGTGGCATGAGCAGTTGCCGCCGTCGGCCGACAGTCATCCGGAAATCTGGTTCACGCGCGGCATGTGGGCTCGTCAGCACGATCAGCCCCGCGCGGCGGCGCGCTGTTTCTGGGAAGCGCTGTGTTTGCACCCGGACCATCTGGGAGCGAATCATCAGATGTCGCTGGCGCTGGCGGCGCTGGGGCGGCGCGACGAGAGCGCCTGTTTCGCCGCCCGCGCCGCGATGCTCGACCAGGTTCGGGCCATGGCGAGCCAGGTTTCCATGGATGCCGACTTCCTCAAAAAACTCGCAGGCCTCCTCGAGTCGCTCGGCCGCAACTGGGAGGCTGCGGGATGGTGCTACGTCGCGTGGTCGGCGGATCCCCATCGGGCGTGGACGAAGGACGGAATGGCAAGAGTGGACGGCCTCCTCGACGGCCGTTCCCGCTGCCCCGAGTGGGCGGCGACGGTGCGCAGCCTCGATTTGTCCTCGACGCCGCTTCCCGACTGGGGCGCCGGCCCCGCCGGGCGCCTCCCGAGCCCGGCCGACGCTTCCGCCGTGCGGGTGAGGTTTGAAGACACTGCCGAGGCCGCCGGTTTGCACTTCCATCACTACAACGGCGCCGATCCCACAGGGAAACGCGCCTACACCTTCGAGTACAGCGGCGGCGGCGCAGCGGTGCTCGACTACAACATGGACGGCTGGCCGGACATCTACCTCACCCAAGGCTGCCCCTGGCCGATTCCCGCCGATCCGAAAGACGATCGGGATCACGACTACCGGGACCGGCTGTTTCGCAACTTGGGCGATGGGCAGTTTACGGACGTCACCGACGACGCCGGGTTGGGGGACCGGGGCCTAAGCCAAGGCGCCACCGTCGGCGATATCAACAACGACGGCTACCCCGATCTCTACGTGGCGAACATCGGCCCGAATCGCTTCTACCTGAACAACGGCGACGGCACGTTTCGCGAGATCACCGCGGAAAGCGCCACGGCCGGCGGCGCCTGGAGCACCAGTTGCGCCCTAGCCGACTTCAACGGCGATGCGTTGCCCGACCTCTACGTGGTCAATTATCTCACCATCGCCTCGCTGGACCGGGTGTGCGACGACGCCGGCCGCCCCGTGCAGTGCGGGCCGGTCGGGCTGGACGCAGAGCAGGACCGCCTTTACGAGAACATGGGGGACGGCCGCTTCCGCGACGTGACGGAGGAGTCCGGCATCGTTTTGCCGGAGGGCAAGGGACTCGGGCTGCTGGTCGCGGACTTCGACGGCTCGGGCCGGCTCGGGCTGTTTATCGCCAATGACACGACGGCGAACTTCTTTTTCACCAACCAAACGACAACGTCCGGCGCGCCGACTCGGCTGCGGGACGAGGCCCTGCTGCGCGGCCTGGCGTGCGATGAAGCAGGCCGGGCGCAGGCCTGCATGGGAGTGGCCGCCGACGACCCCGACGGAGACGGGCGGCTCGACTTGTTCGTCACGAACTTCTTCAACGAAGCCAACGCCTTCTACGTTCAGGGCGAAGACGGCGCCTTCATCGACCGTGTGAAGCCGGCGGGGTTGTACGACCTCAGCTTCCGTTCCATGGGCTGGGGCGCGCAGTTTCTCGATGGCGAGCTGGATGGATCGCCCGATTTGGTCGTTCTCAATGGGCACATCAACGATTACACCCACGATGGGACCCCTTATCGAATGAGGGCCGAGTACTTCCGCATTCCTGCGGGGAAGCAATTCGTCGGAGTCGAGCCGAGCCAAGTGGGTCCCTACTTCGAGCCGCTTCGCTTGGGCCGGGCCCTGGCGCGGTTGGACTGGAATCGCGACGGAAGAGAAGATCTCTGCGCGACGCACGTGGACAGACCGGCGGCGCTCTTGACCAACCGCACCCCCAACCCCGGCCGGCATCTGGCGATTCGCTTAAGCGCGGCGGTCACCGCCCGCGACGCGATTGGCGCCGTGGTGCGAGTGACGGCCGCCGGCGGATATGCGCGAACCCGGCAACTCACCGCCGGCGACGGCTTCTACGCCAGCAATGAACGACGGCTGGTGTTCGGTCTGGGGGAGTGCGACGCCGTGGAAGCGGTCGAAGTAATCTGGCCCTCCGGGAGGCGCCAAACGTTTCGCGACGTCCCTCTCGACGCCGAACTGCTCCTCGTAGAGAACCGCGCCTCGCCGGTCCGTCTCGACCTTCCGCAATCGGCGCCATGAAGGTCGCGGCGCCATTTGTTTGACACGACCGCGGGGCTGCGAGATAATCGTGGAGTAAGCTAAACTGGCTTGCGACTTCGGTTTGTGCCGACTTTATGCTTCATGTCATTTTACTTTGGGAGGGACCTATGAGTCCTCGACGCCAGCGCGGCTTCACGCTCGTGGAGCTGCTCGTCGTCATCGCCATCATCGGTATCTTGGTGGCGCTTCTCCTGCCGGCCGTGCAGGCGGCCCGCGAGGCCGCTCGCCGAATGAGCTGCAGCAACAATCTCAAGCAGATCGGACTGGGGCTGCACAACTATCACGACACGTACAAAGCATTCCCGATGGGCGTCTGGCGGACAGCATCCGGTGGCTGGGGACCCTCGTTTTGGACCTCCACCCTGCCCTACATGGAGCAAGGACCGCTTTACGATCAATTCAGCTACATCGGCGCCAGCCCAGGGTGGACGCACGTGCATGTGAACAACCGCAACGCCGTTAACGGCGTGATCCTCGAATATATGCTGTGCCCTTCCAGCCCCCTTCCGCCCACCCATCCCACCGGAGGTGGGGCCCAGCAAACGATGCCGCATTACGCGGGGATCGCAGGCGCCGTGGATGAAAACAACTTCGCCGGCGATCAGCGCAACTGGGGTTGTTGCACTTGCTGCGGCGGAAATGCGGGCAGCGGGAGAACTTCAGGCTCGGGCGTTTTCGCGCATAACCGCAACCTCGGCATTCATGACATTACCGACGGAACGTCGAACGTGATGATGATGGGAGAAGGCTCGACATACGCGTTTAGTGATCCGGTCAACAGAACGGGGCGACAACGTATCGATCCCAGTTATCCCCACGGCTGGACAATGGGCATATCCACGGGGGACGTGCTCAACAGCCAGCAGTTAGGCCGAAAAACCGAGCGGCCGTTCAATTTGGCTACCATTCGTTACCCGATTAATACCCTTAATTACAATTTGCCCGGCGTGCACGAGAACAAGGGATCCAACAATCCCCTGGTATCGGAGCACCCGGGAGGCATCATGGGAGGATTGGCCGATGGGAGCGTCCGCTTCTTCGCGGAGACGTTGGACCTGATCACGCTCAAACGGCTGGCCGTGCGGGATGACGGGCAACCGGTTACGATCCAGTAGCGCCCTCCCCGACGATTTCTCGATTCGAAGCCCTTCGTAAATCGATGCAAAACTTCATGCACACGGATACACGCGCCTGGTTTCTCACAGCTATCGTGGTGGTGGTTGGGATGGCCGGGTGCGGCGGAGGCGGCAAAGGCCCCACCGGGACGATCAACGGCAAGCTGATGCTCAACGGCGAACCGGCCCCGGCAGGGACGCAGGTCCACTTCCTCTCCAATACG
>JAHWKS010000341.1 GCA_019347795.1 Planctomycetota bacterium
GAGGCCGCGCGGATGGGGCTGGCGGTCGGGGTGTACTCCATTCCCGATGTGAGCGGGCTGCCGCTTTCGCCGTAAGCGGCGGCGATGCTCGTCGCCGGGCCGGGCGGCGATTCCATCGTCGCGGTGAAAGTGACCGAAGCCGACTACGAAGCCAGCACGCTCCGCTTTTTGCAGCACGCCGACCTGAAGCGGCTCAAGATCGTCCAGGGCTGGGACCCGCACCTGGCACGCGCCCTCCAGGACGGTCCGCGATACGACGCTCAGGGCCGGCAACGCTGCGGCGTCACGTCCGGGCCGATGTCGCTGGCGGTGCACCAATACCTGCATTTGCTCCACGCCGCGCGAGAGGAACAGTGGGAGGAAGTTTCGGCCGCCCAGGCGGCGGTGACGGCGCTGTTCGCCTCGATGCAGGACGACCCGCGCCGCTTCGCCGATCTGCAGCGGGCGAAATACATCATGGGCCTGGGCCACCCGCTGGCCGCCGAGATTTCCGCAGCCCAAGCCGACCGCGTCTTAGACGCGCTCCGCAGCCTTCCGCGCGAGTCGGACCGAATTCGACTGGCGAAGAGCCTCGACCTGATGGAAACTGGTCCGTATCACCGTCAATTGGCGGAGATGTATCACGCGGCGGACTGAGCCCTACTCTTCCTCCAGCACCGGAGAGACTGTCATGACGCGCTTCCGTTTCCGGCAAAGCCTCGCTCCCGTTCTGCTTCTGGCGGCGATTGCCATGTGCCTTCGGGCATCTGCGCAGGAACCGGCGCCGGATAAAGACGCCGCGCCGCAACGTGAAGAGGAGATGGCCGATGACGCGCTTATGAAAAAGCTCGCGACGCAAATCGAGCTCTACACCGTCCACGACGGCGATCGTCAACACGAAGCTAAGATGATCCGGAATTCACTAATGCGCATCTACGATCCGGCCCGCGATCCCGACACGAATGCCGAACAAGACGGCCTGCTCTTCGGCTTCGGCCGGAGCGGCCGGCCGGTCGCGCTGGTGGAGGTATGGCGGTGGAAGGCCCGTCCCAACCGGTACGGACACACTCTGATCTCAACGTCGACCGGCCTTGTGGCGGCCAAGGTGGGCGAGGCCGAGTGGCGTCCGAAGCAGCCGGGGCTGGAGTTCCGACTATTGAAAGACGCTCCGCCGCGGGCCGCCACGCACGAGCAGCGAACGGCGGACATGAGGGAGCTTGCGAAAGAGTTCGCCGCACATGAAGTGTTTCGCGAATCTCTGGTCGATCTGGACCTGATGTCCGGACCGGTCTATCGGTACTATGCCGACCGAATGGACGGCGGCATTTTCATCTTCGCGCACCACCACAACCCGGAAGCGATCCTGTTCCTCGAAGTGCTAGAGGAAGAAGGGGAAACCGTGTGGCGATACGCCCTGGCGCCGTGCACGAGTCAGGAGCTGCACGTCTTGCACCGGGGAAACGAGGTCGACGTTTTTGCCCAGCCCGCCCGCCACGTGGGCGCTCCGACCGATCCCTTTTGGGTCACCTATGTGACGGCGCCCGAGAAGTGACTCCGCCCCTCATTTCTTCGGCCGAAAGGCCTTGATGCGGCTTTCGTCGGTTGTCAGGTACGGCCCTTCCAAGAGATCAATGCAGTAGGGAATGGCGGGGAACACGGCGTCGAGGCACTCGCGGATCGCGCGCGGCTGGCGCGACCGCGAGTCCAAGTTGATGAGCTGCGACCGTCATGAGTCTCCTCTGTGCGGTGTCCTGAGGCGCTTGGGCCCCGGGAAACCGCTGTGGCCTTTCTCGGCAGGATTGGGTTAGAAACTCTTGTGCTGACGGCGACCCGCCTGTATAGTATACATTAGTTCAAAGAAAAGGGGATGGGAGGAATGAGCGATCAATCAAAAATCGAATGGACCGACGCAACATGGAATCCGGTCCGGGGCTGTACGAAGGTTAGTCCTGGGTGCGTCCACTGTTATGCCGAAACCTTTGCCGAACGCTTTCGTGGCGTGCCTGAGCATCCATACGAGCATGGATTCGATCTTCGCCTCGTTCCCGAAAAGCTGACGGAGCCGTTCAAGTGGTCCCGACCGCGGATGGTGTTTGTGAACTCGATGAGCGACCTGTTTCATGCTGGCGTTCCCGATGACTACATCGCGACGGTGGTGGAGGTCATGTGCTCGGCGGACTGGCATACGTACCAAGTGCTAACGAAGCGGTCCGAACGTCTTCGAGATTTGTTGCAATCGAAGCTCCATACTGCTGCGAAATTGCCGCACATCTGGTGGGGTGTCAGCGTCGAAAACCGCAGACACGGAGCTTCCCGCATCGATCACCTCCGGGAGTCCGGCGCCGCGCGGGCATTTCTTTCCATCGAACCGCTTCTTGAGAACCTCGGCGAAATCGATCTCCAGGGCATCTCCTGGGTCATTGTAGGGGGAGAAAGCGGTCCCGGCGCGCGGCCGATGAAGCGAGAATGGGTCGTCAACATCCGCTCTCAATGTCGCCGGGCGGGAATACCGTTCTTCTTCAAGCAATGGGGCGGCGTGCGGAAGAAACAGGCAGGAAGAGAGTTGAACGGGCGCACCTACAATGAGTTCCCCGTTATGGATCGCGCTGAAATGGCTGACATCACGACACGCCGGGAATTGGCGGCGCGAGTCACAGATCGGCTTACAGCGGCGGCAACTATGTAAAGGCTGTTCGGACGAGACAGCATGACGACCAGCAATGTCGGGCCGTGGGCTCGCGACAAGCTTGACCGGCTACAAAAGTATCTCCAAGCCTACACGACGATCATGCGAAAGCAGTCGTGGTGTGAGGGCTTCTTCTACATTGATGCCTTTGCAGGGCCGGGAATGCATGAAGTTCGTCGCGATGGTCCGAGACTCAAGGCACAGAACGCGCTGCTCGACGTCGCGAACTTTGGACAGGAACAGTTGGAACAAAGGGAGTTTCTCTCCGGCTCACCGCGCGTGGCGCTCGACTTGGAACACCCCTTCTCCGCCTACGTCTTTGTCGAGAAGAATTCAGACCGCGTCGCGCAGCTCGAGCAACTCAAGACCCAATACGGAGCCGAGAGACGGATCGTGATCCGTCAAGAGGACTGCAACCGCTATCTTCTCCAGAGGGTGGTCGCAAACGAGAAGATCAACTGGAAGCAGAATCGTGCGGTCGTGTTCCTCGACCCATTTGGGATGCAGGTTGAATGGGCGACGCTCGAAGCCCTTGCGGCAACAAAGGCTATCGAGGTCTTCTTGAACTTTCCTGTCGGGATGGCGATCCAACGCCTGCTCCTCCGCAATCCTGAAAAATTTACCAAAGCCCAGCGCGCGAAGCTCGATGGGTACTTCGGCTCGCCCGACTGGTTCAACGTGCTCTATAAGAAGCGTAAGACACTCTTCGGCGATGAAACGGAGAAGATCGACCAGTCAGGTGAGGCGCTTCTCAAGTGGTATCGCGGTCGACTGCGTGCAGCGTTCGGGCACGTCTCCCGCGCGTCGCTCATCCGGAACACTCGAGCCGGGCACCTGTACTATTTACTCCTCGCCTCGCCGAGCCGCACGGGGGTGAAAATAGCCGATCACATACTCGGCGCAGGCGAATGGATTTGAAGCAGTGCACAGCGAAATCTTGTTCGCCCGAACACGCAAGCTACTTCTTCGGCCGGAAGGCCTTGATGCGGCTTTCGTCGGTTGTCAGGTACGGCCCTTCCAAGAGATCAATGCAGTAGGGAATGGCGGGGAACACGGCGTCGAGGCACTCGCGGATCGCCCGCGGCTGGCCGGGGAGGTTCACGATCAGCGATTGGCCCCGGATGCCGGCGGTCTGCCGGGAAAGGATGGCCGTGGGCACCTTCTCCAGCGACACCTTGCGCATCAATTCGCCGAAGCCGGGCATCATCTTCTGACAGACCCCCTCGGTCGCCTCGGGCGTGAGGTCGCGCGCCGCCGGGCCCGTGCCGCCGGTGGTGATCACCAGACAGCAGCCGCGCTCGTCGCACATCTGGGTGAGCGCCGCCTCGACCACGGGCTGATCGTCGGACACGATTCGCGAAACGTCGCTCCAGGGGGAAGTGAGCACCTCCGCCAGGTATTCGCGGATCGCCGGTCCGCCGCGGTCCTCGTACTCTCCGCGGCTCGCCCGATCGGAGACCGTCAACACGCCGATGCTGGCCCGCTGATTGTTCATAAACGTCAAACTCTGCGCTCGCGCCGCATGGAGTGAATGGAGTGAATGGAGTGATGGAGTGATGGAGTGATGGAGTGATGGAGTGATGGAGTGATGGAGTGGTGGAGTGTTGGAGTGTTGGAGTGTTGGAGTGTTGGAGTGTTGGAGTGTTGGAGTGTTCAGATAAAGCTCCGCTAATCCCCCATTACTCCATTACTCCATCACTCCAATACTCCCCGTCCAACTCGTCCGATGCCGGTCGAACGATCCGCGGGATTTCCGGGCATAGCAACCTTCCAGTTCCTAAGCGAGAATCTCTTCAACCACGCGGCCGTGGACGTCGGTCAGGCGGTAGTCGCGGCCTTGGAAGCGGTAGGTGAGGCGCTCGTGATCGAAGCCCAACAGGTGCAGGAGCGTCGCGTGCAAGTCATGGACGTGGACCTTCTGATCGACCACGCCGAAGCCGAGCTCATCCGTCTCGCCGTACACGCAACCGGGGCGCACTCCGCCGCCGGCCAGCCACATCGTGAACGCGTCCACGTGGTGATCGCGGCCCGGCGTCTCGCGATTCTCGCCCATCGGGGTGCGGCCGAACTCGCCTCCCCAAATCACGAGGGTGTCTTCCAGCAGTCCGCGGCGCTTGAGGTCCATCACCAGGGCGGCGCTGGCCTGGTCCGCTTCGCGGCAGCGGGCTTCGATCGCCTCGCCCAGGTTGTTGGCCGCGTCGCCGTGATGATCCCAGTCGGTGTGGTAAAGCTGCACGAATCGCACGCCCCGCTCCACCAGCCGCCGCGCCAGCAGGCAGTTGTTGGCGAACGAGGACCCGCCCGGCTCGGCGCCGTAGAGCGAGAGCGTCTCGGCCGACTCCTGCGAGAGATCCATCAAGTCCGGCGCGCTGGACTGCATGCGGTAGGCCATCTCGTAGGCGTTGATCCGCGTGCGGATTTCCGGATCGCCGACTTCCTCGAAGCGGGCGTCGTTGAGCGACTTGACGGCGTCGTAGAAATGTCGCTCCGCGTCGCGGGTCATCCCGTCCGGGCTGTGGAGGTTGAGGATTGGATCTCCCTTGCCGCGGAAGGGAACGCCCTGATACGAGGTCGGCAGAAAGCCGCTGCTCCACAGCGAGGCGCCGCCGCGCGGACCTCGCGGTCCCGACTGGAGCACCACAAAGCCCGGCAGGTCGCGCGACTCGCTCCCCAGCCCATACGTCGCCCACGTCCCGAACGCCGGACGGCCGGGGGCGTTGAAGCCCGTGTTCATGAACAGCTTGGCCGGGCCGTGGTTGAAGACGTCGGTCGTCATCCCCTTGAGCCAGCAGACGTCGTCGGCAATCTTCCGATGCCACGGCAAGAGCTCGCTCAAGGTCATGCCGCACCGGCCGACGCGCTCGAACTTTCGTTGCGAGCCGAGGAGCGTCTCGTTCCCTTTCAAGAACGCAAACCGCTTCCCGTCCAACAGGCTCGGCGGCGGCGACTGGCCGTGCAGCTCGCGCAGCTTGGGCTTGTCGTCGAACAGTTCGAGTTGGCTCGGCCCGCCGGCCATGAACAGGTAGATGACGTTCTTCGCCTTGGCGGGGAAGTGCGGCGGACGCGGCGCCAGCGGGTCGGAGGGATCGATCTTCGCCGCGGCGCCTTCTTCGCGGAGCAGGCAATTCAGCGCGATTGCGCCCACGCCGACGGCGCAGTCTCCGAAGAAATGGCGGCGGGTGACGTGCTTGAGGCGATTCTCGGCGGGATGAGGCATGGCGAGTGTCCGGTGGGCGGGAGGGGAACTACAGTATAACGCGTGCCTCCCAAAACAGCCAACCGCTCGCTCCAGGCCGTGCTGATCGTGTCCACGCTTCTCGGCTCCTGGCTGGGGATGCAGGCGGTGCACGAGTTGGGACATGTCCTCGGCGCCGCAATCACCGGCGGCCGCGTGCAGCGGGTGGTGCTGCATCCGCTCACGATCTCGCGCACCGACGTGGCCCCCAATCCACATCCGCTGATCGTGGTCTGGGCGGGCCCGCTCTTGGGCGTTCTGGCGCCGCTGGCGATGTGGGGCGCGGCCGCGGCCCTGCGGATGCGCGGCGCCTTTGTGCTGCGGTTCTTCGCGGGCTTCTGCCTGGTCGCCAACGGCGTCTACATCGCCGGCGGATCCGCGGCGGGGGTAGGCGACTGCGGCGAAATGCTCCGCCACGGAACGCCGATCTGGGCTCTGTGGCTGTTCGGCGCGGTGGCCGTTCCGGCCGGACTATGGCTGTGGCATCGCCAGGGCGCCCACTTCGGACTGGGAGAGGCGAAGGGAAAAGTGGATGCTCAAGTCACAGCGGCGATGCTGATCGGCTGCGTCCTGCTGTTCGCACTAGGGATCTTCATCGGCCGGTAATTCGCCGGCGCATAAGGCGAGCGGGGGGCGTCAGCCCCCTGATAGAT
>JAHWKS010000342.1 GCA_019347795.1 Planctomycetota bacterium
GATATCGTGAAAGGCGACGGCGTAGGTCGCCGAATTGTCCGCCCCACCGCCGGCATAGGCGCTCATCTGGTTGGTGAACCCCGGCGTCGTCGTATCCGTGGTGTTGGAGTAACCACAGCCGGTCCAGGTTCCGAAGTCCAGCGAGTACGTATTGTTCAGACGCAGCCCCTCGCTGTCGAAGCCGCCCACGACCGTGTCGCCGAACGCGCCGGTTTGCTCCACGCCGTCGGGATCGGGACCGAACCAGGCGCTTTCGCTTGCCAGCCCGGCGCCCACGTCTTCAAAGCCGGCGAGGGATTCCGCGTACTCCGCGGCGTGAACCACGCCGACGGCGTCGAGGTCGAAGCCGCCGCTTCCCGTTGTGGGATGCACGTCGTAAATGGGATCGCCGCCGCTGTCGAGCGTCGAACCATCCCCCTTGATATCGACGATCTTCACGTGCGTGACCCGATTGACGTTCAACAGAGGACTCGCCCCGGCCAATTCCTCCAGGTCGAACGGGACGCCAAAGCCTTGCCGGTACTTGCCGCCGTAGCCGGTGATGTTCGTCGGATCCACCGCGCCGAAAGCGCCCACGGGGTCTTCCGTCAGGGAGTCGTTCGCAATGCGAAAGAAGGTCACTCCATCCGACGACGCCTCGACGAAGGCCAGTTCCAGGAATGTATCGCTGAAGCTGTTTTCAAAGACGGCGAAGTCGGCGCCGGGGCCGTTGCGGATCGGGCGGTCAAAGGTCAAGGTGATCTCGCCGCTGTCCCCCAGGGCCACGATGTCGAAGCCCGACGCGACCGCCTGACCGAGCGCCTTCTCCGGCGTCTTCCACGTCGCATCGACGTTGGCGCCGGGAGCGTAGTCTTTCCATCCGGTCGACCAGGCCACGAATGCCGGATCGTCCAGAAACATGGCGGTCGAGCCGGGCTCGCCCGCCGCGGGGGCGTAGGGACCGGTCAACATGCGGCGCCCTTCCAGGGACTCCGCCCGCAATCGCCGGTTGCGGATCGGGCGGACTCGGCGCTGCTTGAGCCGCGCCGACAAGCGTGAACGAATTACGGACGCGTAAGCGGACCGGATCGAATTCAACATGACGTTCCTCACGTGGCGAACACCGGAAACCCACGGCGGCAAGGCGGCTCAGAATGAAGTGACAACCTCTTGCCCCGCACGCGTGCAAATGGCGGCGAGTATCTCCAGCGGCATCGTCTCCGAAAGAAACCGGGCCGAGCCGTCGCAGAACAAACCGTTGGCGCCTCCCGGATGACGGCTGCGTATATCGTTCTCGAACTTGGGCGCCTGATTGATGGCGAACGACTGATCGAAGATGTTGCGGCCGTTGATCCACTGCCCGTCGGGGAAGTTGGCGTCCTCCGAGACGATCAGCGTGGTGGAGGCGCCGTCCAGCACATCCGCAAACCCCAGCGCCTCGTCGTAGAGCATGATTCCCTTGGGCGGGTTGTTGGGGCTGGTGATCCGCTCGCCGTAGATGCCGCCGTAGTCGCAGCCGCCGCGCCCCTGATGCAACGGGGAATCCCGCGGCGTGCTGGGGCAGAGGTAGCCCGAGATCACTATCGCCGCCGCGTCGGCGTTTGCGGGATCGTCGAACGCCTTGTTGAAATCGATTTGCTCGGAGAGGGACTCCTGCTCCAGCATGGGCAGGAGGAACGCCGACCAGGCGAACTGCCGTCCCTGCGGCCAGATGGGGCGGGGCTCGATCCCGCCCGGCGGAAAGCGTCGATGGACGTCATGGTAGGCGTGCAGCGCCACTCCGATCTGATGGAGATTGTTCAGGCACTGCGCGCGGCGGGCCGCCTCGCGGGCCGCCTGCACCGCAGGAAGCAAGACTGCCGCCAGCAGGCCGATAATCGCGATCACCACGAGTAATTCGACGAGCGTCAAACCGCGCGCAACCCGCGCAAGGCCTGGCACGAGAAGTGGCCAAGTCATTACCAGACCTCGGAGAGCAAACCGCGAGCAGAAAAACGTGCGGAAGGAATCGGAGACCCGAGCCAAGCGCGCCGCGCACGGGGCGGGCCGTGAGGATGACCGTCGCTCGCGATCAGCCGCACTCCCTTTGCTGGTAGGTCTTCTGGCTCTCGAGAAGCATTCGCCCTGCCTTCTCGTCGTCCGGCGAGGATTCGCCGTGCGACAATGGCCGAAACAGAATGGGCGAACTTAACGTGCTCGATTACAGCGGCGAGGACCGCTCCGGAGTTGCACCGGATTCCCTGTTCATCGGGGCTTGGAAATGAAGCCGCCGATCACCAGCAAAGGAGGAGTCTACCGGGCTAGCACTCCCGGGTCAACCACCTCGTCGAGTCCTGCTCGCCGGGTTACCCCTGATGCGGGAACGTCAACTTTCTTTCTCCCATTCATCAATGCCATGTCGGACGGGCGACGCCGGCGGGATGAATCTCGGTGACGGCGGTGCGGCCGCGGAAGCAGACATCCACATCGCTGCCGTCCTTGCGGGGGCGGTTGTGGTAGTCGCTGCGAAAGAGATAACCGTCGTCCTGCACGTCGTAGGCGACCGGCAGCGGATTGAGGTCCAGCTCCGCAAACACGATGCTCTGCGAACTCGCCTCGCCGTTCTCGTGCGCGACGTCCCAATGCGGGAAGTTCACATTCCAGAAGGCGCCGGGCGAAAGCGAGTGCTCCAGCAGTTGGGAAAATACATGGCGCGCGGCGTCGCCCGCGCGGCGCCAATCGATGCCGTCTCCGCGGCGATATTGCGAGAGGGCCATCGCCGGCCTGCCGAACAGCGCCGCCTCGCGAGCCGCGGCCACGGTGCCGGAGAGATAGACGTCGACGCCGAGATTGCCGCCGTCGTTCACTCCCGACAGGACCCAATCGGCGTCTTCGGCAAAGTGCAGCAAGCCCAGCCGCACGCAGTCGGCGGGCGAGCCGGACACCGCGAAGCGGCCCGCGCCCCGCTTCTCGACGCGAATCAAGTCCTGCGTGGTGGCCTGGTGGCTGCACCCGGAGAACGGCCGGTCGGGCGCGACGATGGTGATCTCCCCCAGCGCCGCCATCGCCTCGGCCAGGGCATTCATGCCGGGAGCATCGATGCCGTCGTCATTGGTCAAAAGAAAGTTCATCAGGCGTCGTTTAATCGCGTGCCCAACGGGACGCGTGCAGTTGTGTTCATTCAGTCGCCTCACGCGCGACCCGTTTGGTCGCGGTGAACCGAGGCAAGGGCGGCGACCACGACTTCCAGATCCTCTCGCGGACGCAAAAGAATCGGATGGTGCAGCAGCACCGTGGCCTTGGCGGCGCGGGCGCTATGCTCCAGCTTACCAGCCTTGCGGCAGCGGGAGGCGGGTCGGCGAGTGAAGCCGTGGAAGCCGACGTCCAGTGGAGCGCCCTCGGCGCGCATTGCCGTAACGAAGGCCTCTCGCGAGAGACCGCCGAGCCGCTCGCTCTCGAACAGCCACGGCAGCTTGTAAAACACCGGCTCGCCCGCATCCGGCGGATTCTCCAGCGGGCATAGAAACGGGAACGGCCGGCATTGCTCGATCAGCCACTGAGCATTGTCGCGACGCTTGCGGTTTCGCGCCGCCAGCTTCTCGATCTGCGGCGGCAGCACCGCGGCCTGCAGTTCGCTCAACGGAAAGGCATGGTTCCCTCGTTCGCAGTAAACCTTGATCCGCTGCAGCACCTCGGCCCGCTGGATGAGGAGCGCTCCGCCGCGGCCCGCGGTCAGGAGCTTGCTCCCGCCGAAGCTGAGTACGCCCACGTCGCCCCAGGTCCCCGCGGGCCGGCCGGCGACGACGGCGCCGGGGGACTGGCAGGCGTCGTCGATGATGGAGACTCCGCGCGATACCGCAAGCGAGTGGATGGCCGGCATCGGCGCGATCCCGCCGTGCAGGTGGGAGACAATGACCGCGCGGGTTCGGTCGCTCAGGCCCCCTTCGATGGTTTCGGCCGTGAGACACCAGTTGTGCGGGTTGATATCGACCAACACCGGTGTGGCGCCGACGGACTCGATTGCGCGGAAGTTGCCGCTGAAGTCGTAGCCGGCGAGGATTACTTCATCGCCGGCGCCGATTTTCAAACCTCGCAGCGCCAGCTCGACCGCCACGGTTCCCGACGAGCAAAGAAACGCGTGCTCCCCGCCGTGCATCTCCGCCAGCCGTGCCGTCAGTGCGGTCGTGAAGGCGCCGTGATACCGCCCCCAATCGCCGCTGGCGTAGGCGGCTTCGAGGGCCGCATGGATCTCCTCATCCGCGGGCGGCCAGCCGAAACCGGGGTCATTAGGCGTGTGTTGATCTGCCTCCGCCATTTCCCAGGTCTTCACTCGGCTTCGGCCTGATAGGCGCCCAGAAAACTGACCGATGACTCTTCGATGCTGGTGTGTGTGAGCCACACATAGATTGTCTTGCCGTCAGAACTGGCGGTAATCACTTTCGAGTAGTTGCCGGATGCGGGGACCGCGGTGACGCCCTCGGCGCGGACTTCGCCGACGAGCGACGGCGCCGGCAGTCGGCCGGTAACGTCGCCCGACTGTTGAAGAGCGAAGCCGACGTAGAAGAGGCCCAATACGAGGAGGGCGGCAATGGTTCGCCAAAATTGTGAGTTTGTCATGGGTGGTTCTCCGTGAGTCAGGGAAGTCGCGGCGCCTCCGCCGCGGCGGGATCATTCAGCGTGCCCGCATAATGGCGGTTCGCCGCCAAAGAAGACAAACCCGGTGTAACTGAAGGCGATGATCGCCGGGTTCAGACGCCGATGCCAGGCAAGGTTCATTCCATCCTCGACGGCAACTTCGTCAACTTCCAGCCCGTTGGTGAAACCTCCAGGCCGGTGTGGCCGGCGTACTGGTCGTAGACTTCGTGCATCTGGTCGATCGAGTCGAAGAAGCCGACGATGAACGCGGCGCTGAAGTGCTCGCCCGCCTCTACCGGGCGGCCGCCGAATTCTTCAATCATGCAGACGTAGCCGCGCTGGTGGCACCACGCCTCGTGCACCACCGAGGGGTCGAGCGTCATCCCCGCCAGCCACGGCCCTTCACGGCCGGTGTCGGGATCGCGAAGACGATAGGCCCGAATGAACCGCTCGGGCGGCGAGGCGGCCTTATCGCGGCGATAGTTGAACTTCGCATCCGGAGGGAAGTCCGCGAGGAACGCCGTGGACGGGATCACGCCGTCCTCCCCCTCGCCGGGCGTGTTGGTCTTGTCCAGGTAGCTCAGGTAGATGTGGCTGAACGTGTCCCCCCGGTTGTGCTTGATGTGGCCGGGCATGTCGATCCGCAGAAACATGGCGTCGCTGGAGTTCACGGCGTCGATGCGGTCGCTGGAGACGAAGTATCGCTTCCCTTCCGGGAACACCAGCGTCTGCGTCCACTTGGAGCCGGTCTTGTGCCCCGGCGCGGCGATCTGGTAGCGGTAGTCCATCTGCACCGCCAGAAAATCCTTCCCGCGGATCACGCGCGGCGCCACTTCGCCCGCCTTCGTGCAGATCTGCGGTCCCTCGATGCTCCGCTTGGGCGTATCGCCGTGATAGGAGTTGTGGAACTGGTAGACCATGTGGTCGGGAAGCGTGTCCCGATACGCCTCATCGCTCCCCGGCTCCATGATCCAATCGACGATGTCCAGCCCGAACCCCGTATCGCGAAAGCCGGTGGTCTTATCCAGGAACGATCCCCCCGCCACGCCGCTCACGTAGCCCTTCTTCCGAATCACCGCCTCCAGGAGCGGAGACTCCAGCCGAATCTCCCGCTCATCCTCGGCGACCTGAAACGGCTCGGCCGCCGGCAGCGAGCCGCCACAGACGACAAGTGCGGAGGCGATCAGGGCGAAGGCGTTCTTTCGCATAGCGCGGCTCCCAATGGATGGACGGCAACGGTGCGATTGTAGGCTGCGGCCTCGCGGTTAGCAACGACTCCGCTACAGCGTCTACAGCGGTTCCTCGCCGGAAACAGTTGACGGGGGCGAGCGTAACCCATTATCATGTAGCGGCTTGAAAGGACCGCCGTGGGGGAGAGTCTCCTCGGATGGCGATCCACCACTGTCCAGCCCTCCTTTCCATTTGGCTCGACGTTCGCCGCGAGCAGAGCTTGCGGCGATCCCGCCCGTTGTCGGTCCGGCGCTGCGGAGAGAGTCGCCCACCTTCAGGAGCTTGGTACGTGACTGGGAGTCGAACCTCAATCTCGGCGTTGTGTCTCGCGTTCCTTCTCGCCGCGAGTGCCGCGTTGCATGCCCAGGGGATTGACCCCGCCTCGCTGCACGGAACGGTGATCGACGATGCGGCGGCGGAGTACACCGGCGACTGGAAGCCGTCCACGCACACCAAGCCGTTCGTGGGCGACGGCTATCGCCACGACGATAATGCGGACAAAGGCAATCGCTCCGCCCGCTTCGCGGCTGTATTGCCCGCGAATGGCGAATACCACGTGCTATTGGCCTACACTCCCGGCGGCAGCCGGGCGACGAATGTCCCGGTCACGATCGAAACCGCCGATGGCGAGAAGTCTGTGACAGTCAACCAGCGGCAAGCGCCGAAGCTGCGCGGCTTTCACGACCTGGGCGCGTTCCGCTTCATCACCGACAACCGGGCCGCCGTC
>JAHWKS010000343.1 GCA_019347795.1 Planctomycetota bacterium
TCACGCGAAGCTCTCCGCCTCGGGCGGGCGCCTGCAGAAGCTGCTCAAGAACCAGACGCCCGATGCGGAGGCGGTCGAGGAGCTGTTCCTTGTGACGTGGTCCCGGCGGCCGACGGAGGAAGAACGGAACACCGCGATCGGATTTGTAAACTCCGCCGCGACGCGGCAGGAAGGATACGAGGATCTCTTGTGGACCCTGTTGAACTCGACCTCATTCGCGTTCGGCCACTGAGAAGGAGACGATTTCCATGTTGCGCTTCATGACGCCGGACGCCGGACGCCGCTGCGACGGACTCTCGCGACGATCGTTCCTCCGCGTCGGCTCGCTGCCATTCTTCGGCCTGGGGCTGGCGGACTGGCTCTCGGCCCGCGCCGCGGAGACGGGCGCAGCCGCGTCGGACATGAGCTGCATCCTCTTGTGGTGCGACGGGGGGATCAGCACGGTCGATACGTTCGACATGAAGCCCGCGGCGCCGGCGGAGTACCGCGGCGAGTTTCGCCCGATCGGGACGAGCGTTCCCGGCCTGACCGTGTGCGAGCACCTTCCCAAGGTCGCCCGGCAGATGCACCGCATCGGCCAGTGCCGCACGATCGAGCACTCCGGCTCGCAGCACGCCGAAGCGTGTCACTTCATGCTCACCGGCTGGCCGCAGATTCCCGACGTGAATGCCCAGCCGGTCGGCTCCGTGGTGCATCCGTGCTTCGGTTCCGTGGTGGCCGAACAGCTTGGCTGGCGGAATTCTTTGCCGCCGTTTGTGCAGCTTTCGCGCGGCGGCATCAAGTACCATCATGCGGGCTTCCTCGGCTCTGCCCTGGATCCGCTGAAGATCTCGGCGGACCCCAACGCCGCCGATTTCCGCGTGGAGGATGTCTCGCTCCCGGCCGGGATCAGCTCGGAGCGGCTCTCGCGGCGGCGGTCGATGCTGGAGCAATTGGACGACTTTCATCGCCTCGTGGAGCGGGACGCGGGAGACGTGGCCGCCCGCAATCAGTTCTACGGTCAGGCCTTCGACCTCGTGACCTCGCCCGCGGCGAAGAAGGCGTATCGGCTGGGCGACGAGCCGGAGTCGCTCCGCGACCGCTACGGCCGGCATCGCGAAGGCCAGGCGGCGCTGCTGGCGCGGCGGCTGGTGGAGGCGGGGGTGCGGTTTGTGACCGTCGAGTTCAACGGCTACGACACGCACGATAAGAACTTCATCGAGCTTCGCGATCCGCTGCTTCCCAAGCTCGACGCGGCGTACAGTGCACTGCTGCAGGATCTGGCGGATCGCGGGCGGCTGGACACCACGCTCGTGATCTGCATGGGCGAGTTCGGCCGCACTCCCAAGGTGAACGGCCTGGCCGGGCGAGACCATTACCCCAAGGTGAACAGCATCTGCTTCAGCGGCGGGGGGATGAAGATGGACGGCTTCGTTCACGGCCGGACCAGCGACAAGTGCGAGCACGTGATCGGCCGCACGAATAGCACCCACGACCTTGCCGCGACGATCTACGCCGCCCTGGGGGTCGATCCGGCGAAGGAATACCACAACGTGGACGGCCGGCCGATCCTCGCCACCGACAACGGTCGGCCGATCCGCGAGATGTTCGCCTGAGCGAGCGGTTAGGACCGTTCGAGAAACTAATGTCCTTCACCTCCCCTGTGGGGAGGTCGGACGCGGTAGCGGCCGGGTGGGGCGGGGTAAGCTCGAACGACAGTTATTTCTCGAGCGACCCTTAGCGAGAAACGAATGCGAACATCAGTACAATTGCTGGCGATGCTCCTGTGCGGCGCGGCGGTGTTTGCGTGCGGCGATCGCGGCGCGGCTGAGGTGAACAATCACCAGGCGGTGCTGCAGAGCGTCTTTCCCGCCGGCGGCGGGCGCGGAACAAAGGTCGAAGTCACCTTCACCGGCGCCGAGGGCGGACTGGAAGGCGCCGATGGCCTCTTGATCGACGGGCCGCCGGGCGTTGCGGTCGAGCGGTTCGAGTCGCAGAGCGCCTCGCAAGCCCAGGCGACGCTCGTCATTGCCGAAGACGCGGCGCCGGGCCGCCGTATGATCCGCGTGAAGGGCGGGACGACGGGGCTGACGAACTTCCGCTGGTTCTTCGTCGGCGACCTGGACGAACACGTCGAGTCGACCAAAAACAACGAACTCGACCAGGCGGAGACGGTTCAGACGCCGGTGGTTGTTAACGGCCGCGTGGAAGCGACGCTGGACCAGGATTGCTTCCGCTTCCAGGCCCGGAAAGGGGAGAGCCTGGTGCTGGCGGTGCAATCGCACTGGCTTGACGCGATGGGGTACGACCGCGACACGGCCGGCTTCGCCGACGCGAGCCTGGAGCTATTAGACGAGTCCGGCCGCATCGTGGCCGAGGCCGGCGATACGCTCGGCTACGATCCGCTGATCCACTATGCCGTTCCGAGCGACGGCTGGTACACGGCCCGCGTCAGCGGCATGGGCTACAAGGGCTTTCCGCAGTTCGTCTACCGGCTGACGATCGGCGAGGTTCCCTACCCGGTGGCCGTCTTCCCGCCGGGCGGCCGGCGCGGCCAGTCGGTGGAGGTGACGTTCCGCGGACCGAACATCCCCGGCGGGACTTCACGGGTCGTTGTCGTTACGGACGATCCGTCGCCGGTGCAGTACGTGTCGCTGGACGGCTCGGCGCCGGACCTGCCTTTCGTGCGGTCCGACCACGAGGAGCTGACGCCGGACGATCCCGGAGACGCGCTGGCGGATGCGACGCCGCTTGATGGCAAGTCGCTCGTCGTCAACGGATGTTTTGAGACGCCGGGGGATGAGGATTGGTTCCGCGTCGATCTGGCCAAAGGCGAAAAGATCGCGCTCGATGTGCTCGCGCAGCGGCATCTGCGATCGCCCGTCGATACGCGACTGGAGGTCTATGACGCCGACGGCAAACTGCTGGCCGCGAATGACGACAGCGAGTTGATCCTCAGCGAGGTGAACCACGAGTTTGTTCCGTTCGACAGTCAGTTGAGTTTTGAGGCGAAGCAGCCGGGCGAGCATTACCTTCGCATCATTGAGCAGTCCGGCGCCGGCGGGCCGCGGGCGGTTTATCGTTTGACGCGAACCGCGGACGAGCCGGGCTTCAAGCTGTACCAGTGGCCTGACGCCGTGCCGGTGTGGGGGCCGGGCACGACGGCCGCCTTCGTCGTCGAGATTCACCGCTCCGGCGGTTTGAAGGAAGACGTGGCGATCGTGGTCGAGGGGCTGCCGGAAGGTTGGAGGGGCTCCGCCGCGACCGCCGCCGCCGCCGATTACCGGCACGCGGTGCGGGGCGCGTTCGGTCATAAGGTGTTTCTCACCATCACCGCTCCCGCGAATGCCGCCGTCGGCGAGGTGGCGGAGTTCCGTGTCGTCGGCCGGGCCAAAACCGACGACGGCGAGCTGGTTCGCACGGCTCAGCCGCTCACGCATTTCTCCTGGGGCGAGCCGAACCGCTTCCGCGCCGGCGTCACGTCCCGCGCCGTCGTGGCGCGGCCGCAGGGGGTGGCGCTCGAGGCCGGCGTCGAGTCGGTCGCCGTCAGAGCCGGCGAAGCGATGGAGATTCCTTTGTCGATCGCGTCCACCGAAAAAACCGGCGAACTGGCGGTGAGTCTCTCCGTCAATCGCGCCGGCACGCACTTCAAATGCTCACTCGGACCGCCGGTCAAGGTGACCTTTCACAACGGCGCCGGCGCGCTCCGCTTCCCGCTTCCCGCTGCATTCGAGGCCGGGCGGAGCTACGATCTCCTTGTGGCCGACGCCTGGTCCGGCGAAACTCGCAAGGGCCTCCCCGGTCCCTGCACGCGGCTGATCCGCGTTAACCTTCTCGATAAATAGACTCCTCGCCATGAAGCATCTCGGATTCATCGCTGCGATTCTCTGCCTGCTCGCCGCCTCGCTTTCGTCGCCGCTCGCGGCAGAGGAGCGGCGGCCGAACGTGCTGTTCATCATCTCCGATGACCTCACGGCGACCGCCCTCTCGTGTTACGGCAACACGATCTGCCAAACGCCGAACATCGATCGGCTGGCCGCGCGCGGGACGCGGTTTACGCGGGCGTTCTGCAATGGAACGTACTGCGGACCCTCGCGGGCGTCGTTCCTCTCGGGGTACTATCCGCATGCCACCGGCGTGCTCGGCTACACCAGCCCCCGGCCGGCGATCGGCGACCGCGCCACCTGGCCGCAGCACTTCAAGAACGCCGGGTACTACACCGCCCGCGTCAGCAAGATTTACCACATGGGCGTCCCCGGCGGGATCGAGTACGGCGGCGACGGCCGCGATCATAAGGGAGGCGACGGGGCCGATGATCCCGCCTCGTGGACCGAGAAGTTCAACAGCCCCGGCCCCGAGTGGAAGGCCAAGGGTGAAGGCGAGACGCTCGAGGGCAACCCCGACGGAAAGAAGCCGGTTGTGGGAGGCAACACCTTCGTGGTTGTCGAGGCGGAAGGGGACGACCTGGTGCACTCCGACGGCAAGACCGCGGCCAAGGCCGTGGAGCTAATCGAGGAGCACGCCGACGAGCCGTTCTTCCTGGCGGTTGGCTTCGTTCGCCCGCACGTCCCGTTTGTCGCCCCGGCAAACTACTTCGAGCCGTTCAAGCCGTTCGATAAGCTGCCGCTGCCGCCCAAGATCCCCGGCGACTGGGATGATATCCCGCGAGCCGGCATCAACTACAAGACCAGCAAGAACATGCAGATGGACGTGCGGCGCCAGAAGAAGGCGCTCGGCGGCTATTACGCCTCCGTCGCCTACGTCGACGCGCAGGTGGGGAAGGTGCTGGATGCGTTGGAGGCGTCGGGGCAGGCGGACAACACGATCGTGATCTTCACCAGCGACCACGGCTACCATCTGGGCGAGCACGACTTTTGGGCGAAGGTCAGCCTTCGCGACGAATCGGCCATGGTCCCGCTGATCATCTCGGTCCCCGGCAAGCAGCCCGCGGTGTGCGACTCGCTGGTGGAGCTGATCGACCTTTATCCGACCGTCGCCGACCTGTGCGGCCTGGACATTCCCGCTCGGCTGCAAGGGCAGGATATCACGCCGATGTTCGACGATCCTTCGCACTCGGTGCGCGAGGAGGCGTTCTCGGTCGCCCCGTCGCGCAAAGGGTTTCTGCTCCGCAGCGAGCAGTGGGCCTACATCCAGTACGGGGAGGATGCCTCGCAGGGAATCGAGTTGTTCGACGTGAAGGCCGATCCAGAGCAATACACGAATCTTGCCGGCGACGCCGAGTACGCCCCGGTGGTGGAGCGATTCCAAGCCCGCCTCGCCGCCAGGCTCGAATCGGTGCGAGACAATGACCTCGGAAATTGACGGCCCGCAGCGGTGTTCTCTGCTCTCCGCAAACGCGATCCACCAAATAAAAGAAGCCGGCGAATCTCGCCGGCTTCTCGTGCGACCATGTCTCTGCAATTAGAAACTAGATGGGTTGGACATTCTCGGCTCGCGGACCTTTCGGTCCACGTCCTTCGGTGTAGGAAACCCGTTGTCCTTCGCGGAGCTGCTCATAGCTCGTTCCGACCACGTTCGACGAGTGGAAGAACATGTCCTGATTGGTTCCGGTGTCAATGAATCCGAAGCCTTTGTCCGTGAGCCGCTTGATCGTGCCTTCTGCCATCAAAAAAAACCTAAAAGTGGAAGTGCGACGGCGCCCGACATCAACAACCGGTCAGGCTGCTCCACCGCACCGGTAATTCTACCCGACCGGACGAGGGGGCGTCAATGGGACCCCTAGCCCTTTGAGGAATAACAAAATGATTCGCCTTTTCAAATTCGCCGCGGTGGTCATCCTGATGCTGGGCAGCGCGGCTCCGTGCGCCGCCCGCGAGGTGACGCCTCTGGAGATCGGCGCATCGGCGCCGGACTTCGCCTTGCCCGGGGCGGACGGCAAAACGCACCGCCTGGCGGACTTCGCCGACGCCAAGATTCTGATGATTATCTTCACCTGCAACCATTGCCCCACGGCGCAGGCGTACGAAGAGCGGATCATCCAGCTTCACAACGATTACCAGGACCGCGGCGTGGCGGTGGCGGCGATCTCGCCCAATGATCCGCAGGCGGTGCGGCTGGATGAGCTCGGCTACACCGACCTCAGCGACTCGCTGGAAGAGATGAAGGTCCGCGCCCGGGACCGCGGCTTCGAGTTCCCCTATCTCTACGACGGCGAGACGCAGGAGACCTCGGCCGCGTACGGCGCCCTGGCCACGCCGCACGTCTTCATCTTCGACCGCCAGCGCAAGCTGCGGTACACGGGGCGGATCGACGACTCGGACGTGAAGACGGTCCAGTCCCGCGACGCCCGCAACGCCCTGGACGCCCTCCTTGCGGGCAAGCCGGTCCCGGTGGCGAAGACGCGGGTGTTCGGCTGCTCGACCAAGTGGTCCGACAAGCGGGAAGACGCCCGCCGCTCGATCGAGAAGTGGAACGCCGAGCCGGTCGAGCTGAAACTCATCGGCGCCAAGGAGCTGCACGAGGCCGTCCGCGGCAAGAGCGAGAACTACCGCCTCGTGAACGTCTGGGCCACGTGGTGCATCC
>JAHWKS010000344.1 GCA_019347795.1 Planctomycetota bacterium
GCTGGATGTCGGCCGTCAGCAGACGATTGACTTGCCCTTCCGATTGCCGGGCGCGGGCCGCTTCCTGCATGCGGCCGCGAGTGAAGACAGCGGCGACCGCCGCGACCGAAAGCATCAACAGAACCGCCGCGGTCTTCGTCAGGTGCGTCTTCGCCGCCTGCCGCATCATCGCCGCCTGACTGGGCGCCCAGGCGCCGCGGCGCGTGAGCAGAAAAATCTGCGCGGTCTCCCACGAGCTGGGCAACTGTCGCTTTTCGCGGGCCACGCTCCAGTGCATGGCGCGCTCTTCGAGGCGCAGTTCCGCGCGGCCGCGGCGCGTTTCTCGCTGCTTGCCCGCCAGCCATGTGCTGAGGGACGGAACGAGATAGTCGTGGGCGAGCTGGTAATGACGTTCGCGGCGGCTGGAGTCGTCCGGTTCGGACCCCGAGTCTTCCCCAGCCTCCTGCTGGGGGTCGGCCGGGGTGATCAGCCGCAACTCCTTGTCGAGCATGTTGAGCAGATCGCGAAAATCCCGCGGGCGGGATTCGTATCCGGCGGCCGCCATCAACTCGGCCTTGGAGCGCATGCGGCCTTTGAGAGACGTCCGATCTTCCGGCATCAAGGCCGCCAGAACGCGCCGAGCCGCCTCGCGATGTTGCCGATGCGCGGGGTTCCTCGCCCCGTCGCCCAGGCACTTCTCCAACAGCGCGATCCCCAAACCCTTGCGCCCTTTCCAGGTCCGCAAGGCCGACGCCGTCCAGTCCTGGTGACGCATAAGCTCGGCGAAGGCGGAAAGCCGCACGGGAGAGATGGCGTTCCCTTCGGAGAGCAACTCCACCGCCTGCTCGACGAACGCCTCGGCCTCTTCCGGCGCGTCCGGTGAAAGCCGGCCGAATGCTTCGCCGAACCTTTGTAGCACGCGCCGCGCATGATCGCGGTGAAACACATCCACCGCGGCGCAGTTCTGGCCTTCCGCGATCGGGACCTCCAACGCGTTCATAAATCGCGTGGCGGCCATGCTGAAGTCGTCCCGGACCATCACCAGGCATTGCACCCGTCCTCCGTCGCAATGACGCAGCGCGGCGACCAAGGGCTCGTTCTCTTCGGCTACACGACCGCTGAGCCACTGCTCGAATTGATCCAGCGCGATGAACACCTTCTCGCCGGGATTCAGGCGCCGACCTTCGCGAAGCTCGGCCAGCATCTCTACCAGCGACATGGCCGGAGGAAGCGCGGGGACGGCCCTGGCCAAGGCCCGGCAGAGGCGGTTTTCCGTGTCGTCGGGCGCGGCTTCGACGTAGACCCAACGCACGTGTCCCTCCAGCCGCGGCAACAGCCCGGCGCGCACCAGCGAGGTCTTTCCGCAACCGCTCGGGCCGTACATCAAGCCGACGGAGAACGTCGCCGCCGGGTCCGTCTCTTCGATCCGCTGTTTCCAGAACCGCACGCTCTCGGGAAGCCCGTGCCGATCGAAGGGACCGGGCAGCAGCGCGAGAAAGAAGTCGGCGTCGTGCTCGTCATACGAGCGAAGTCCTTTGGGAACCACCACTGCCGCCGGCTTGGAGGAGGAGTCCCCCTGGCCGGCCGGCGCAGCTTCAGCCGCGATCGTTTCCTGCTGCGGCGGCTTCTTGTGCAGCCAATCCTCAAGATCGTCCGCGAGATCCGACGCCGTGGCGTAACGGTCCGACATCCGTTTCGCGAGGCATTTCAAACAGATGCGGTCCAACTCCCGCGGCACGGCCGGCCGCAATTGCCGCGGCGGACGCGGCTCGCGGTGCAGAACTTCCTCGAAAACTTCCGTATCGCTGGAGCCGCGGAACGGGCGGCGGCCCGTGAGCAGCCAAAACAGGATCACGCCCAGAGCCCAGATGTCGGTGCGGCCGTCCAGTCGGTGCGTCTCGCCGCGGACCTGCTCGGGCGCCATGAATGCCGGCGTGCCCGCGACGTCGCGGGCCAGCGTCGCCTGAACGCGCTCGTGAATCGCCAGGCCGAAGTCGGTAATGCGAATCTTTCCGTGGTCGTCGATCAGGATGTTCGACGGCTTGAGATCGCGATGCACCAACCCATGCTCATGGGCATACGCCGCGGCCCGCGCCACTTCCACAACCAGCCGCACCGCGTCTTCCAGCGGGAACGGCCCGCGATCGACGTGTTCGGTTAACGTCCGCCCTTGCACAAACTCCAGGACGATGAAGACGCCGTCCTGATCGCTGTGAACGTCGTAAACGGTGACAATGCCCGGGTGGCGAAGCGATGCAGCCGCCCGCGCCTCGCGGACGAAGATGCTGAGACTATCGGCTGCCGTGAGCTTATCGACCCGGGGGACCTTGAGCGCCACCGCTCGGGACAAGCTGTGATCGTACGCCAAAAAGACCTGGCCGAAGGCCCCCCGCCCCAAGGCTTCGCGAACTTCAAAACGCGACGAATGACGCAGCCCCGGCGGCAGACGCTCCAACAACGCGCCATCGACCGGCGCAGAC
This sequence comes from Planctomycetota bacterium, assembly GCA_019347795.1. Classification (GTDB taxonomy): domain Bacteria; phylum Planctomycetota; class Planctomycetia; order Pirellulales; family Pirellulaceae; genus JAHWKS01. The sequence goes on from JAHWKS010000344.1 coordinate 2,460, forward strand.
GCCCCGGCGGGTCGCGTGGGTGAAAGGACCTCGCCAGGCTCGATCGGGGTCGTCGAAAAACTCTTTTCCTTCTTCACCGGAGACTTCCACGAGATGGAAGAGTATCAGGCGAGTATTGCACATGCCCCCCGGAGGTACAAGCAAGCCTCGCTTCAGCACGTGGTTGTCTCGCGAGCTATCATAGGAACTCTGTCGGTCGCGGCAAACCGGCATCCCACCGTACTTCGTTTCGGAGAGAGTCATGGCGAGCGTCTACTCGAAGGCGGCGATTGCGCTGCTCGGCATTGTTGCAGTTGCGGCGGTGTGGCACGCATGGCGGGCGCCGGTCGTGGGGCAGGAGAAGCGCTCTCAGGAGCGAGGCGGACGCTCTCGGGCGGTGAATGTTCACGACTTCGGCGCCGTCGGCGATGGACGCAGCGATGATACCGCCGCGCTCAAGGCGGCGGTTGATCGCGGCGGCAACGTCGTGTTTCCGCGCGGGACGTATCGAATCACGGAGACGATTGTGCTGGATCTGGATCAGATCGGCTTTACGTCGCTGGATGGCGGCGGCGTGGCTCGGGTGGTGATGGAGGGCGCCGGACCGGCCTTTCGCATCGTCGGCACGCACGGCGGGACCGCGGCCCCGCGCACCGTGCAGGAAAACGTCTGGGAGCGGCAGCGGGCGCCGCGGGTGGCGAACCTCGAGATCGTCGGCGGACATGAGGAGGCAGATGGCATTGCGGCCGACGGCGCGATGCAACTGACGCTGTCCGGACTCGTGCTGCGGCGACTGCGGCACGGCGTGCATCTGGTCAATCGCAATCGCAATATCTTGATCGGGCACTGCCATATCTACGAGAACCGCGGGGTGGGGGTGTATTACGACCAGGTGAATCTCCACCAATCGAACATCAACGGCTGCCACATCAGCTATTGCGGCGGCGGGGGGGTGGTGGTGCAGGGGGGCGACGTGCGGAACATCCACATCACCGGCTGCGACATTGAGGGGAACCATGATCCCGACGGACCTCCCACCGCCAACGTGCTCTTGGATTGCGCCGGCGGGTCCGTCGCCGAAGTCGCCATTGTCGGCTGCACGATTCAGCACGCCCATGACGCGCCGGACTCCGCCAACATCCGCATGATCGGCAAGAGCGTCCTTACTCGCGGCGGCGAAACCACCCCGGTCAACTGGGGCAACCTCACGATCGCCGACAACGTCCTCTCCGACGTGCAGACGAACATCGACCTCGTGGGCGTGCGGGGCGCTACAATCACCGGCAACACCATCTGGCAGGGTTTCCAATACAACCTGCGGATTGTCGATAGCTCCCACCTGACGATCGCCCACAACGTCTGCGAGCGCAACCCGCCCTACGGCTACGCCGGACCGACGAAGAACGGTGTGCTGCTCAAGGGCTGCCAGGACTGCGTGCTGACCGGCAACCACGTTCACGGCATCCTGGGGGGCGGCGTGCTGCTGGAGAACTGCCGCCGGATGAACGTCGCCGCCTGCAACGTGCTCGATTGCGAGGGCGCGGAGCTGCGGCTCGTGAACGTCTACCACAGCCGCGTCTCCGACTGCCTCCTCCGCGACGACCGCCCCGAGGCGAAGGACGAATCGCCGACAGTGCTGCAAGTGGAAGGCGGCGAGGGCAACCTGCTGGCCGACAACCTGCTGGGCGGCAAGAGCGAAACGCCGTAGGACGTTTAGCGACGTTTGGCCGCGCGTAAACGCTCAACAAACGCCGCATGCTCCGGCGACACGACGCCTTGCCGCACATCCGCGAGAACGTGGTTGATGTCGCCACTCAATAGAGCCATCGCATTCAGCCAGAGTCCGGGGAACACCGTAGATCGCAGCAATCCGTCTTGTTCGGACAGCGGCTCATAGAGTTGGTCGCGCAGGACGAACCAGTCGAGGGCTCGGTCCAGCACTCTCCACACGATGTACTCCTGAACGCCACTACGGCGATAGGCTTCCAACTTGGCGTGCAGATCGTAGCTGGCGCTGGATGACGCCACCTCCGCTACCAGTTCAGGCGCCGCTTCAACGCAATCCTCTTCGCTGATTTCCGCCTGTCCGCCGTAGTCGGGATCGATTAGCAGGAGCAAATCCGGCTGCGGTTCATTGGTCTCATCAAGCCGCGCCGTCGAGTTATCGCCCATGAGCACTCCTGGAGTCGCCGCTTCATACGCACACAGCCACCCTCCCAAGTGCCCATGTGGACGACCATGACGTCGTAATCGTACGGGCGAAGGCATATAGACGGTTCCTTCGATCAGCTCCGCTTTCTTTAAATGCGGCATTGCCTCGTAGCGACGCTCGAATTCATCTCGCGTGAGCGAGTCGCCATGCTCCAATGGCATGATTCTATCCTGGGAGGGTCTGCTCCGAATCGGCGGCTTCAATGGGTTCATTGTAGATCGGGTCCGAAACGCAACACAATTCGCACGGAACAGTGAACTATCCTATCCTATCACGCTTCCCGCACCTTTGCCAAAGGCACACCGGTTTCGGCTTCTACGGAGAAATTCTTGAGCCATTTTGAAACTGCTCTTGGACGTTTTCGCGTCCCTCGCTACGCTCCGCACTCTCTTCACGCGCAGGGGCTGCTTTTCTCACATCCACACAGGAGTTTGCCGATGTTGCGGCGAACCTTATTGCTGGCGGCGGTTGGGGCGATGGCCGGCTGCCAGGGACCAGGCTCTTCGATGAACTCGGCCTTCAAGATGCCGACCCCGTCGTTCAACCTCTTGGCGCCGTACGGGTCGCCGCGGGTTCCGCCCCCGGCCACGCACAGCTACGGGCAGCCGGGGTTGATCGCTCCCGCGGCCGCCAGCAACGCTCCGTATTATCCCGGCGGAACGGTGCGAGGCGTCTCGCACCCGCAGTCGCCGGAGGCCGGCGCCACCCCGAGCGAGGCCCCCTCCGCCCAAGGCAACGTGGCGGCCGCTGTCTGGCGCACCGCCGGATCGGCGCAAGCAGAAGACTCCGCGGCCGAAGACGATACAACCGGCGCCTTGGTCTCCTATCAATCCGGCGCCGAGGGGGAAGTCGCCTCCGGCGTTGACGCCGCAGTGATTCACATTCCCAATGTTTCCGTGCAGCCGGCCGAGGAGGTCGAGCTTCGGCTTGGCGGGATGAAGGCCCACGACCTGACGCGCGCCGTCCCCGGCGGAGTTCCCGTGGCGACGACCTTGGCCGCCGCGCCGACTCCGGCGTACACGGCGATCGCCCCCGTCACGTCATCGCCGGCGGGCTATACCTCGCGGGCCCCTGTGCCGGCGGCCGCGACGGCGACCATCACGCCGTCCGGTCAACTGGTCGAGATCACCGACCTGCCGACGCCGAAGAGCAGTCCGAACCTGCAGCGGGTGCGCGGCTTCGATCAGCCGGCAGGCGCCGGCGGAACCGGCGCCGCGGGTGACGTGTTCATCTCGCCGCAGATGACGATCTCCGCCTCCACCACGCAAGCAACCCGCGACGCGGTGGCCGCCGCCGTCCTCGAGACCGAAGAGCCCGCGGTTCAATCGCCTCCCTCGCAACCGGCCGCCGGCTGGAAATCGCGCTACGCGATCGACGAGTCCTAGTAAGTCCCGCTTGCCGAGCAGCTTGCCGAGCTGGACCTTCTGAACCATCGGCGGGGCAAGCCAGGGCAGGCCCGGCGGTGAAGTCGAGGCGGCGGATGAATATCGCTCGGCGACGCCAGGACCTACTTTCCGCTGCCGCTTCGTGGTTCAATGGACGCGGTGAATCCGTAATCTATGAATCCGCGAGGCGGTTGGCTCATGCGCGTCGTGCTATCTCTGGTCCTGATCGCGACCGGATATTCTTTCCTCCTCGCCGATGAGATTGATCCGCGGCGACCGGCGGCGATCATCAGAGACGCGGGTCACATCTTGCCGGCGGAGATCTTTGCGGAGCTCGCGCGGTATCAGGAAGTGCGGTCGGCCGGCTTCGGCGGCTGGGTCCCCGGCGGCGAGGGCGTGCGCATTCACACCCGGGGCGGCGGGGCGAGGCGGCTGCACCGCGGGTGCCAGCCCGGCGGGCGTCGCCGGCGGGTCACGGGCGGGG
>JAHWKS010000345.1 GCA_019347795.1 Planctomycetota bacterium
GAAGATCTGACGCCCCGTCGCGGTTGCCGCCGCGGCGGGCTTCTTTTCTCTGGCACGAATCCCTGCGACACACAGGCAGAAGAATTCGTAATTCGCCGTAAGTCGTTGCCAGCCGTGAGCGAGGCGGACGGGACTCGAACCCGCAACCACTGGATCGACAGTCTATCTTCGCAAAATCCCAACATCAAGCCAGGAAACGAGTTGCGACAGGCCGCGGGTTGTGGTTGCACCTATGGTTGCACTAGTTTCGGCGAAACCTCCGCGCCGACACCCGGCTTTACTCCATCGTCTGCAGCCAGCGATCCTGCTCTCGCCTACCTGATTCAGGCGTGGCCGGTCCTCTCCCCTGCCGCCCGGACGGCGGTGCTCGCGACGGTTCATGCGCTCGCTGAATCCGCCTGTGACGGCGCTCCGGAGAATCAGTCCTCCAACTCGACCGGAGGCGGGCCATGAGCCTCACCACAACGCACGGCAAGCGGTCCTCAGGCACGGCTCGCCGCCAGCCGCTCACGGTCTGGGAGTTGCCGTCGTTGCTGACGCCAGTTCATCGGCGCCGTCGCACCACGTCCCGTCACCCGCTGCTGCGACCACATTTCCACGCGATCCTAAGTTTCGTCTATCGCAACCGTTACGCGGTCGCCTCCCAGATCCAGCGCCGCTTTGCGGACAAGCTGCGATCGGACCGCACGACACGGCGCCACCTGGCGGAACTGGAGGAGTTGCGGCTGCTTGGTGTCGTCTCCGCGCGCAGCGTCGGCCCCTTATTCCCCAAAGTCTATTACGTGACGGGGCGGGGCGTCCGCACGCTCCGACAAGCGTTTGCACCAAGAGGCACGACATGGACAACGGGGAAGGTTGACCGGCGCGGGAGGCACGCCAGCGAGGGCCATTCGGCCGATCACGTCCTCCACGAAATCTTCGTTACCGAGTTTCTTTTGGCCGTGTGGCAGACTGTCCACGGGCGGCCTGACCTGGAGCTTCCCACAATCCAGCGACGATCGCTTGCTAGGCACCCGGCATTTCAGATTCGTCTTGACCGAAGTCCAATGCGCCTGATTCCAGATGCATTCTTCGTATTTCGTCAGGTCGGCGGCGGAATGATGGCCTGCTTCCTCGAAATGGACATGGGGTCGATGACGAAGGAGCAGCTAAAAGCCAAACTCCGCCGGTATGAGGCGTGGTCACGTTCCGCGGAAGGGCGCGACTATCTACTTGCCCAATATGACAGGTTTGGCGCTGCAAACCCGCGGCCAGTCTTCCGCATCATAATCGCCGCCCAACACCGCGACGGCGGGGATGGCACGAAGCGCATGAGGGAGATATGCGACGCCGCCGGAAAGCTGCCAAAATCGCTTCAGCGCTGCCTTTGGTTGACGACGGTTCACGAGTTGCGAAGTCATCAAAACGATTCGCCGCCTCTTGCCAATGTTAATTGGCGTCGCCCGCTGGTGCACAGCCACGCCACCATCGCCGACGGCGCGCCGTTATTTCCACGCCAAATCTCACACTCTGCAACCTGTGTGCCGGCGTCGCCCACATTGAAGCTTGGCGAGGACTAGGCACACCGGCCTACAGAATTGTGACCAATTACGGCCGAATCCTCCACGCATGTGCTAGGTCAGGAGCGATGACCGCAAAAACTTCCTCCAGGCTGGCAAGCTCTTTACGTGCCACAGCGTCCGTCGCGTGCGCGCGCTCATCGCGAGCGAGGACAATTGCGCGCGACTTGTTTCGCTCGGCGAATGCGTCCAGCACTTCGCGTTGAGGTTGTTCGGATCCTCTCCGTTCGGCGAACCGTCGGAATTGCTCGATCTTGCTCAATAAATGAATTCCCTGGAATGGAATCCCAAGACCAGCAAACTCTGCGGCACTGTTATACGGCGACTGCTCGCCTTCGCTCTTGAACACCTGTGCGGACTGCTCTTGGCGAAGTCTTTGAACAACCTCCAGGAGATCGCCGATCGACACCAAACCGTCCTTGTTTACATCCACGTACGGCGGAGAGCCGCCCGCAAGCGGCAATAGATAAGGATTTCCATGTTCCCGAAGTACTAGCACAATCTCCAGCACGTCATTTATCGTCACCGATTCATTATCGTCCACGTCCCACGGGAATTCAGCGTTGTGCCACGGATGCTGCGGGTCGACCACGTCGTTTACGCGCACCGCAAATGCCTGCGAATAAGCCAACACCGGATCACCGGAGTCGGTCGCGGTGATCTGCACCGTTTCGGTTGCTTCCGTCTCAAAGTCCAGCGAAATGCTATCCTTGAGCTTCAGCACGCCGGCGACGATTTCGAATCGGTCATCCGAAACGGCGAGCGAGTGCGTGTCACCCGCGTCCGGATCAGTCACTGTCAGCGTCGCTATGACGGCTCCTGGCGCATTCTCATTGACGGTGCCCGCGGTCGGGGCAATGCTCGTCGGCGCATCGTTTACCGCGTTAACGGTCACTATGAATGTTCGCTCCGTACGATCATCTCCGCCGCCGTCGTCGGTCAGAGTGACTGTAACGGTCGCCATTCCGTGCGTGTTTGCTCCCGATGAATACGTCAATCGCCCCGTCGCTAAGTCAATCGCTGGCTGCGACACAAAGAGATCGCTATTGTCGTTGCTTACCACCAGCGACAGCGTCTGGTCCGTCTCATTCGCCGGGCCGGCCGACGCCGCGGTAAGAAAGCCCTCCACAATTTGCTCTCCCGCATCTTCGTTTACCGTCTGATGACCCGCGAGCGAAAACGTAGGAGCATCATTTACCGGATCAACGACGAGCTCAAACGTTTCGGTGGCGGTTAAACCGTCGCCATCAGTCACGGCCAGCGTGATTGTGGCGCTGCCAAACTGATTCACCGCAGGCGTGATGACTAGGGTCCGATCGGTGCCCGAGCCGCCGAACGCGAAGCTGCTTGCTGGCGATAAGCCGGGGTTCGTGGAAGCAGCTACGACGGTAACATCCTCGGCCGCCGCCTCCGGATCGCTAATCGTAAACGCGAGGGTGCCGGTCACGGCATCCTCGGTGATGTTTTGGTCGCCTATGTTGGTTATGAACGGCAACTCGTTCACGTCCGTGACCGTCACCGTCAGCGCCTGTGTAAAGCTCTTGGCTGGCGTTCCGGAGTCCGTCGCAATGACGTCCAGCGAAACTGTCGCCGCACTCTCATAATCGAGACTTACTCCGTCCTTCAATTTTAGCCGGCCGCCGAGTGCTTCAAACCGATCATCCGAGATGGTGAACGTATGCCTGTCCCCCGCCTCGGGGTCCCTTGCCGTCAGGTCGCCGACCACCGCACCAACTTCATTTTCCGCCACACTCGCGTTGCTCAAAACGATTTCACTCGGCGCATCGTTCATGGATGCCACGACGATCGTCCGCGTCGCTACATTCGTCGACGCGACCCCGTCGTTGAAGGCAAACGTAACCGTTCGCTGGATCGTGCTGGGATCCTCGCTAGTGTTCCGATACGTCATCCTGCGCAACGCCCCCTCGAAATCGGCGACCGTGGCAGTCTGTCCCGACTTAACCGAAAGTGTCAAAGTATCGCCGGTGCCGCTCAGCACCCCTTCAATGCGAGCCGTGTCCGAGAATCCGAGTTCATCTTCTCCAGCCGCGAAACCGCCGCCAATAGCGACCGTGGCCGTAAATCTGGCCGAAGGTCCCGCGTTATCACCGGGCGTAAGCAGCAGGCCCCTGTCTATGGGCACAGCAGGATCATTCTCCGTGTACGTAAGGGGCGTGGTTGTCGTTTCGATCCTCGTCGGGTTCGGAGGGACCTCTGCTGCGACCTTAATGTCGAATCGCAGAATCTTGCTATCGGTTGAGCCCTTGAAGACCAACCCCACAATACCAACATTGTCCTCAAACGGATCCTGCGACCTTGTTTCATCGAAATCCAGGCCGACTCCAAGACGCTCGTTTGACCGCCCCGCCATTGCCAGCGAAAACGTTGGTTTCCGGGCCTTAGCAATCTGAAAATCGAACCCCAACGCTTTAGTGTCCACAACGTTTGTTGTGCCGATTGCGTCCACCGACAGATATCCTGAGGTGTCATTCGGGAAGTGGGCGGGCCTCTCTTCTGGGCGCCACGTGAAATCCCCATCGCTGCCCTCTCTAGCGTAACTTACGTCAACCCTTTCGATATCCCCGGTGTTTACGATGCCGCCCTCCTGGCTCGGAACATTTATCAACCGGTTACTCGCGACAAAGAACACATTGAGGTCGCCACCGGCCTCCTCTAGTGTTCCGTCAAGCGATACTTCTAAGACTCCGTGCCCTGCGACCTTCTGCGTGCCGGCGTCATAGACGAGTGTACGGATCGTCCGCCAGCCGCCGAACGCTCCACTGCTTGTCGTCACCTCCCCTCGTGCACTCACATAGATCCCGCTACTTGTGGCGATGACGTCTGTAAATTGACTCCTACCAGGCGCTCCGCCGGCAATGTAAACGGTCCAATACTCACTGCTGCCCCACCCATTGATGTCCTCCAAATCGGGATGCGGCCGAGAAACTAGCGCACCGTTTGGAGTCTTAATCAGCGAATCGAAGTGAAATCCGTCCTTGTAAAGCCGCTGCTCGATAGTGTTATCCGCGATGACAGTGTCCACGCGATACGGCAGGGAGCCGCTTACCCCACGTCCGCCTGTGTAGCCCATGTCGCTGGGCGTGCCATCGAGATCGAGCACGCTCGGAGGCCCGGCGTCAATAACCGGCGACGTAACCGCCGGAACATAATCATTATCGAGCAAGGGATCGCTGCTAATTGAATGCTCATCCGGCTGCGCCTTCGGCCCTTGATAGTTTTCCTGGTTTCCCCAGACGTTGTTCCTCGAGAGAATAACATCGGCGTACGCGGCGATTCCCGCGCCATCACTATTGGTTATGATGTTACCGACAACTTCCACGGACGCGGAACCATCCACGAAGACACCGTTCAGCCCGTTGCCTGCAATCGTGTTGAACCTGATCCTCGGAGTTCCCCCGGCAATAGAAATGCCAGCCGAATAACCCGGCAGGAAGTCGTGCCGGTTCTTCACTATGAGGCTGTGCTCGACTGTCGGAGCGCCGCCAGTAATCCGTATGCCTCCAGCGTAATCGCCACTATTCGAATCGCATACGACGCCGTGAACGACGACTGTTGTTGCGAGCGTCATGCATCCGCCAGAATGCCAAGCATCGTTTTCCCTGATTTCCATCCAGGCGATAAGGCCCTGCGAACCACCGTCGTAGTATATCGTCCCAAAACCGCCGATATGCCCCTCGCCCTGGTAATGTCGATTGCCTTTCGCCAAGCCTCCGAGGATCTTTGGGTTCGAATCACCCGTCACGTCAATAGCCGTACCGCGCGTCTCACGCCGATTGTCAATAAACCAAGTGTTAAGAAACGTTGGCGAACCATCGACGATTTCAGCGCCACCGTTCATCCCTTCGGCAAAGGCGACATCGCGGAATAAACTATCCACGGCCTCAACTTTTAGGACGGGAGCCTTTACGCTCAGGGAACCTTTGATTGTGCTCCGTTCGGGTCCGGCACCTTGAAGATGGACGTCTCTCGTCCAAGCCAGGTTCTCTATAAATGTTCCGGCGCCTATTTCAATCGTGTCTTTCAGAGGGATGTTGTCATGCGCAGATTGAATCGTCGGATAGTCACCCGGCACATTCCAGATCGCAAGCAGCTGCCGATCCTCCAGCCTCTCAATGTGTCCTCGGATGCTCAAGCGGCGCTGTTGTCGCTTTGAAGAACTCACCTTGTCCTCCTTCGAACGTTAGCCATCTTCCGGCCCGCGAATAGTTGAACGGCTTTCTTCGGTTGAAACTCGACTTCTTCCCCGTCATTCGAGAACTTCACTCGAAACAGGCCCGTATGCCCCTCAAAGTGCGGTATGTTCTCAATCGTTTCGCTCATCCGCCTTGCCCAGGGGCGATCAAACGAATTGAAGAAAACAACATTTACACCCCGCGGAATCCGGAGGTTCAGGACCTGTCGAAAGTAGATGTATTGCGCCTCTTCAGTGAAGTTTTCGCCGCCGCCCGTTGGGAAAAACACAGTAGTTAGTAGCCCAGGTTTGGTATCGTCACGAAATGTCGCCAAGGCGTCTCGCGTGGCGTTAACTGCTTGTTCAGGTGTAACTGCATCACCGTCCCACGGTCGCTTCAATGACCGGATAGAAAAATCTTCGAGTTCACGCAGACGGTCACCGCGCCTTCCTATATAGTCGTCATGCACGAACGACGCTGTGACCGGCTTCCCGGTCCTCCAGCGAACCGTCGCGAGGGCCTTCTTAATCGCAAAATAGTCCGCGTGGCGATCGCTGAGTTCGCCTAGGAAGTAGGCGTCGACAAACTCTCTAAGTGATACTGCATTGTGAATTTGCTGTTGGGTTTCTTTAGTGTCTAGTAGTTTTGGATTCGATATACGAATCCCCTGCACAACAGCGTCAAACCCAACGTCTCGTGCAATCTTGGGAATGTTCTGTGAGCTCCGACACTCATGGATAAACAGGCCAG